>JAVEYB010000001.1:228415-394630 GCA_034003725.1 Candidatus Zixiibacteriota bacterium | reverse complement strand
TGACACGCCTGCGGCGTGTCGCCAAGAAGTCGATCCGGATGGCACGGGACTGACACGCCTGCGGCGTGTCGCCAAGAAGTCGATCCGGATGGCACGGGACTGACACGCCTGCGGCGTGTCGCCAAGAAGTCGATCCGGATGGCACGGGACTGACACGCCTGCGGCGTGTCGCCAAGAAGTCGATCCGGATGGTACGGGAATGACGCGCCTGCGGCGTGTCGCCAAGAAGTCGATCCGGATGGCACGGGACTGACACGCCTGCGGCGTGTCGCCAAGAAGTCGATCCGGATGGCACGGGAATGAAACGTCTGCGGCGTGTCGCCAAGAAGTCGATCCGGATGGCACGGGACTGACACGCCTGCGGCGTGTCCTGGCTGGATACGGCGGGCGGCAGTCAATCACTCCTCAATCGAATCACGTTTGGTCCGCCGCACACAAAAAAAGGCGTGATGCCGGACCACTCGTCCGACATCACACCCGTTTTCGTTCCATTGGTAGGCGCTACGCGGCCACTTCGGCTTCGAGCCGGTAGCGCTTGTAGATCTTCGCGTACAAGCCTTCCTGCGCCATCAGCTCGGCGTGGGTGCCGGTCTCGACAATCCGGCCTTCGTCGAGCACGTAGATCATGTTCGCCTGCTCGAGCGTGTCGGGGCGGTGCGTGATCAGGATCGCAGTCAACTCCGGCATGACCTCGTGCAGGCGGTCCCACAGGGCGGCCTCGGTGCGTGAGTCGAGCGCCGACGTGCAGTCGTCGAGAATGAGGACTTTCGGTTTGCCGACCAGCGCGCGCGCCAGCGCGAGCCGCTGTTTCTGGCCGCCGGATATCGACATCCCGCGCGTGCCGATCATCGTGTCCATCCCTTTCGGGAAAGTCGCGATCTCTTCGGACAACTGCGCGACATCGACCGCCCACGTCAGCAGCTCCTCGGAGACGTTGTCGCGCCCGAACAGGATGTTGTTGCGGACGGAGTCCGAAAACAGCACCGGTTCCTGCGGAACGTAGCCGATCGAATGCCGAAGGTCTTCGAGCTTGTACTCGGTCAGGTTGTGGCCGTCGAGCGTGATGCCGCCGTCGGTCGGATCGACCAGCCGCGGAATCATGTTGACCAGCCAGCTCTTGCCGGAACCGACCCGTCCGACGACCGCGATCGTGTGCCCCGGCTTGATGTCGAGTGTGACCCGGTCGATAATCTGCCGCTGCAGCTCGGGGAACGTGAAGGCAACATCATCGTAGCCGATACTCGGTTTCATGCTGCCGTTGCCGTCGCGCGAACCGCGCTCGGTGACCATCGGCGGCACGAGTTCGAGTTCGGTCAGCCGGTGAATCGACACCGCCGACTGACGGCCCTTCACGAGGAACTGCCCGATATCAAACATCGGGAAGACCAGCCAGGTCGCATAGTAGATGAACGTGGCCAGGTCGCCGATCGACATGGTCGCGTTGAGAACCGCGTAGCCGCCGGCGATCAGCACGATCACGACCGCAAACTGCCATATATAATGGTACATCGAGTCGACCAGGGTGGTCACCCGGACGGCGTCGATTTCGGCCTGGCGCCGGTCGCGCGCGGCGTCGTCGAATTTCACTTTCTGCGCCTTCTCCTGCACGTAGGCGCGCACCACGCGAATGCCGGAGAAGCACGCTTCCATGACGTCGTTGAACCGCGAGATGCGCGACTGCAGATGGTCGTAACGCGTATCCAGCAGCGACGACGTCTTGAAAAAGACCAGAATCAAAAGCGGCAGCGGCCCGGCCGTGAACAAGGTCAGTTTCGGCGAGATCGAGAGCATCATGATCACAACGAAGATGATGTTCAACGACGCTTCGTAAAACCGAAAGATCCCCGAGCAGGCGAACCACGACAGCTTCTCGGCGACATCGTCGGTCAGCCGCGTTACCAGATCGCCGGTCCGGAACCGGTTGAAGAAGTCGGGGCCCTTCGTGGTGATCTTGTTGAACGCTTCCTGCCGGAAGAGAAACTCGAGACGGCAGTTCATCCAGGCACGGGTCGACTGGAACCAGGCATAAAGCGCCGCGGATACGAATCCGAACGCGATAAACGCAACGGCGAACGATACGACCGGCGACAGCCCCCAGCCCGCACCGATCTCGGTGAGGCTTTCGGCAAGCCAGTGCGACGGGGTCTGCCCGGACTTGAGTGTATCGATCGTGAAGCCTATCAGTCGTGGTATCATCACGGCGATCGCGGCCTGGACCGGGGTGGCCAGCACCAGCACCGCCAGCACCTTCTTGTGCTGTCGGTAATACTGCCAGATCCACGAGACTATATTACGCATGAGCGGTAACTCCGTTTTTGTTCTTGAACTGCAGGTGGAACAGGCGGCTGTAATACCCATCCTGCAGGATCAGCTCGGTGTGACTGCCGCGTTCGACAATTTCACCGCGCTTGATAACCAGAATCTGGTCGACATCGAGAATCGTCGACAACCGGTGCGCGATAATCAGCGACGTGCGCCCGGCCATCAGCTTCTTGAGCGAGGCCTGGATCGTGCGTTCGGTTTCCGGGTCGACCGAGGAGGTCGCCTCGTCGAGGATCAGCACGTCGGGATTGACCGCCAGCGCCCGCGCGAACGAGAGCAACTGGCGTTCGCCCCGGCTGAAGTTCGATCCTTTTTCCGAGACCTCGGTGTCGAAGCCGTTCGGCAGGCGCTTGATGAAGCGGTCGGCCGCAACCGTAGCCGCGGCATCGGCAATCGCCTCGCGGCTCACCGATTCAACTTCGAGGCCGATATTGTCGGCCACCGAGCCGGGGAACAGGATGATATCCTGCAGGACGAGCGCGAACCGTTTGCGCAGGTCCGCGGTGCTGATCGTGCGGATATCGATCCCATCGACCAGAATCCGTCCTTTTTGCGGATCGTACAGCCGCAGCAGCAGGCCGATAACGGTCGACTTGCCGCCGCCGGTGACGCCGGCGAGGGCGAATCGTTTGCCGGCCGGGATCTCGAAATCGACATCCTTGAGCACCCAGTTTTCGTCGTCGGTGTACGAGAACCAGACGTGTTCGAACCGGATCGAGTGCGTGAGGCCGTCCCACGGTACGGGGTTTGCGGGTTCCGTGAGTTTCGGCTTCAGGTCAAGCAGGCCAAAAATCCGACGGGCGCCGGCCATTCCTTTCTGGAAGCTGCCGAGCTGTTCGGAGGTACGGGCGATCGGCTCGAACTCTTTCCAGATCAGCAGGATGAACGTCACGATCGTACCCGCCGAGATGCCCCACAGCGAGCCGAGCAGCAACACCAGCCCGACTTTTACGAATTCGATATAGTGCAGGACGTTGAAAAACAACGTCACGGCGACATTGACAAACCGATCCTCCTTGAATTTCGCTTCGTTGACCTTCAGCACACGGTCGCGGGCGTAGTCGCCACGGTGGAAGATCTGCACGATCGACATGCCGTGCAGAAATTCCGTAATGGTGGCCGTGACCTCGGCCGCCTTCTTGCGAAGCGCCAGGAAGCGATGCGTGGTCAGCCGGTGGAAGAAGTAGCCCATGACGAACAGCGCGGGAATGGCCGCGAAGATCACCACGGCGAGCTTCCACTCGTACCACATCATGATCCCGTAGATGCCGAGTATCAGCATGAGGTCGCCGACCACGAGCACCACCGTATTGGTGAACAGCAGACGGAGCGATTCGCAGTCGGATTCGATCCGGGCCATGAGGCGACCCACCGGATGTTCATCGAAAAACGACGTATCCAGCGAGAGGATGTGATCGAACAGCTTTCGCTTCAGGTCCAGCATGATGTTTTGGCCGATGGTTTCGAGTTTGACGCGCTGGACAAACTGGAAGACAAGGGTCAACAGCTGGATCACGACTATTGCGCCCGCGATGTACATGAGGGGTGCGAAATCGCGCTGGTCGGCCGGCAGGCCGAGTTGTTCGACCAGTCGGTAGTCGATGGCGCGCTGGATCAGCACGGGCCATATCAACGACAGGCCGGTGATCGAAACCAGAAGTCCCAGACACAACAAAAGACCCCATTTATGGCGGGCGAGGAACGGCATGAGCCGTTTAAAGGCGGTCCCGACGCCGATTTCATGTTCCTTCGGCAGGACGATGTCGTCATCAAACATTTCGTGAGTCATCTTAATGCCTCATAGTACGTTACGTCACACGGAACTGGGTTGATCATGGTCCGGTCGACGGAACGAAAAAACCCGTCGAACCGAGGTGGTGCGACGGGTTGAGTACATTTATATGTGAACGAAGTCACAATCTGCGTAAACGCCTCCCGTCGCAGGTGCGGCCATTGGGTCGCTGAGCGAGATTGATGCCGATTTTGTTGCTCATCAAACGCTTCTCCTCGACAGGTTTACTGGATCATTCCATCACTATACGGCAGTCAAGGCCGCAAGTTTCGATAATATGACGCGAAATTGTCAGGTGTCAAACACTTTTTTCGCTCCGCCGGCAACTTTGAGTCCGAACTGCCGCCTGCAATCCGTCTACGGGTTAGATTCCTGATGGCGGTTTTCCGGTCCGCCGGGGTATCGAGGGAATGACAGACGACCCCGAGGTCCTGATTACGACTGCCGGGAAGTGTTGCACCCGGAGAGAAAATCCATTAGTTTCCGGTGAGCCACGTTGGGTCTTGGCTGTGAGCTGCAACTGCGAGTCGACAGGACAAGACATCAGGCGAGCGGAACGTCCGGGTGCCATAACACCTCAACGATGGGGGCCGCGCGTGAAGGTTCTTGTTATCGACGACGAGGAAATGATCCGGTCGCTGGCCGAAAAGATTCTGCGACGCGGGGGGTACGAAGTTCTATCGGCAGTAACCGGGGAAGAGGCGATTGAGGCGTTTTCCCGCGCCGAGGACATTGACGGCGTCCTGCTTGATATGAGCATGCCGGGGATGTCGGGCCTTGAAACGCTGCGACGACTGCGCGCAATACGTGAGGATATACCCTGCGTGTTGTCGTCGGGCCAGCCCGAGAGCAACGTGTCTATCGATGACACCCTGCGGAACCGGACCTCGTACCTCGAGAAGCCGTACCGGGCCCAGGCGCTGATCAAGGCGATTGATGAACTCCTGAAGTAGTGCAGCGGGCCGGGCGGCAGGCGACGGCACGACCAATCCCGGCCCGGAAACCTGCGCCGCTCACCCGCGAGCGTAGAATCGGGTTGACATCATCAGAGCCCCCGGCGTACCGTACACAGGTATGCCGTTTCATAAGAATATGCCCGGCCACTTCCGGCGACTCGTCTCTCGGGCGCTCGCGGTAATCTGCGTCTGCGTCTTTTCTTTGTCGACCGGCGCCGGCGCCGCCGCGGTGCGTCTCGGCGTGGTACAGGCGGGTGACTATGCGGGCCATGTCGCCATGCGGGGGGCGGTCCTGAACGAACTGCGGGCGATGCTTCCCGATTCCTTCCGTGTCGAGACCCCTCCTGACGCCTACGTGAACGCAGAATGGGATCGCGCCGGCTGTCGCGAGAGAATACGGAAGCTGGTTGACGACGACCACGCAGACGTCATCCTGGCCATGGGGCCGTGGGTCGTCGAAGATCTGTTGGAAGCGGGATTCCGCAAACCTGTAGTCGCGGCTTATCGGTTCGATCCGATCGCGGAAGGTCTGGTGGACAGCACGGGCCGCCCGATTGCAGAGAATCTGACCGTCACCCTGTATCCGGATCGGTATTCTCGCGATTTCTCGGCGCTTAGTTCACTGTTCGCGATAGACACGGTTGCGGTAATCTGCTTTGACTCCAACGGCGAAACGGAGCGTCTGCTCGAACGCATGCGGCAGTCAATCGGAGGGCAGAAGATTGAACTAGTCGTCTCGTCCGGATACACGCCGCGCGGTGAGTTCGCATTTTTCAATGCATATCAGAAGGTTCCTCCGGGGGCCGACGCCGTCTACATCTCGCCGCTGTGGGGCGTGCAGCCCGATGCAATCCGCCCGTTTTTCGAACGAAGCAACTCCGTCCGTCGTCCCGTCTTTGCATCCGATGGCGCTTATCCGGTGGGGCGCGGGGCGCTGGCGTCCGATGCGGGTCGAACGATGATGGCTGAAGCGGTGATCACGGCCTGGAAACTGAAACGGATAGTCGAGGGGATATCGCCGGCCGATCTGCCAACCGCATACGAGCAGGCCAGAGGGCTGACGGTGAACGCCGATGTTGCGGCCTCATGCGGAGTCGCGCTGGACGGTTCAGTTGCCGACGTTCTGACGATTCGCCCGGCCGCGGACAGGGGTGAGTTCTACGATTATACGGCGGCACTGGCGACCGCCTATTCACGTCGATCCCACGCAGCTTCGCCGCCGGATCGGATAGCTCTGGAGGCGGACGTCAGTGAGGCCTATCTGAGCCTGGCACACGCGCTCGAAACGGTCCGGATCGACGCCGAGGTACTGGCGGTTATCGACGTTTTCCGGGAGCGGGCCCACGGTGCGGCACAGGTCGGGCTGGCGCAGCCGGAGACTCTCACCCGCCTTCAGGCTCGGCGCGCCTTGTTGGAAGCCGCGCTCATAACGTCTCAGTCATCGAAGCGTACGGCCGCAGCGAGGCTGGCGGAGTCCATGGATTTCCCGCCAACCTATGCCCTGTTCATCGATACGACCGTTTTCTCAGAGCGAGTACAGGCATCCCTGTACGTGAGGTTATCCAGGCTCGTGTCACACGAACAGTTCCGGTCCGGGCTGCTTGAACGGCTCGCCGACGAAGCCGCGCGAACGGCAGCCGCCACGACGGGAGCAGATGATCTTCGAGGCGCAATTTACGCCGCCCTGCTCGAGATCGAACGCACCCTGCTGGCCGGCGTTCCCTTGCGTCGGGCCGAGGATGACAGCCGGAGCTATCTGCAGCGCCTGATAGAAGCGCCTTCGGTCTCGGACCGTGACAAGATCGATGCGCTGGACGCCGGGCGGGCGGCACGTATGGCGGCATTGGACAATCGCATGGCCTTCTTTCGGGCCTGCGCTCGTCTGGCTTACGTGGTCGGCTGGTCGATGAACGAACTCAACACGACTCCGGCGCAGCAGTTGCTCAGATTCATTTCAAGCGGCGAGTCCGGAGGGTAGGCGCCGATGGTCGTGAGCGTGCAGGATCTCGACACACCGTGCCTGCTGATCGATCAGCAACGCCTCGCGGTCAACATCGCGCGCATGCAGGCTCTGGCCGATCGACACGGCGTCAAACTCCGACCGCACATCAAGACGCACAAAATGCCGGTGCTGGCGCTGACCCAGATCGAGGCGGGCGCGATTGGGGTGGCGGTCGCCACGCTGGGTGAGGCCGAAACGATGGCGGCCGCGGGCATCACCAACATCCAGATAGCCTCTCAAGTCGTGGGTGCGGCGAAGTATCATCGCCTCGCCCATCTTCGTCGCCAGATCACCCTGTCCTGCGCGGTGGATTCCATCGATCACGTCCGGGAGTTGTCGGCGTTTTTCGCGACGCAGGGCCTGACGCTGGAGTTGCTCATCGAGGTCGATACCGGCCTGCATCGGTGCGGTGTGGCCGACGTCGATGCCGCGCTGGCGCTCGCCCGCGAGATCGAGCGGCTGCCCGCGCTGCGCTTCCGCGGTGTTATGACACATGCCGGGCACGCGTACGCCGCGGTCGGGCCCGATGACGTCGCGCGGATCGGCCGCGAGGAAGGCGAGCGCATGGTGGCGCTCGCGGAGCAGCTACGCGCGTCGGGGTTGACGGTCGACACCGTCTCGGTCGGTTCGACTCCGACCGCGCGCCACGCGGCGGCCGTGGCGGGCGTGACGGAACTGCGAGTCGGTAACTACATCTTCAACGACATGATGCAGGTCAGCCTCGGCAGCGCCTCCCTTGACCAGTGCGCGATGTCCGTTCTGTCGACCGTCATAAGCACACCGACCGCGGACCGTGCCGTCATCGACGCCGGCGCCAAGGCGCTGGCGCTGGACCGGGGGGCACACGGCAACAGCACACTGCACGGCTACGGTCTCGTACGGGAAAAAGACTGCACGATCTCGCGGCTGTCCGAGGAGCACGGAATAATCGACGAATGCGGCGGTTGCTTCGTTCGTGGTGAGAAAGTGTCGATCATCCCCAACCACGCCTGCGCCGTGGTGAACCTGTTCGACTATGCATATCTGGTCGACGGGGGGACGGTGGTGGATACGCTTCCGGTGACGGCGCGGGGGCGGGCGTAGCGGCTGGGGCGTGAGTCTGGGGCTAGCGGGGCTCTGATTCCGGCGTCCGTTCGTTCTTCCTCTCGTTTTCATACTTCAAAGCCCGTAATCCATAGAAATAGACGACTTCCGAGGCATGGACGAATGCGTAGGTCAGGGTGAGGGCCAGCACGAGGACGGAGATTATTATCGCCATCTGCGTGTATTCGGGAAAAACGGTCATGATAGGGTGAATTGAGAAGTTCAAGCCAATAATGGCTGCGACAAGGAGCAACTCTCCCATAAGATTTGTCAGCAGCTGGTGCTTTAGTGTCGGCCAGGCGTAGCCACGGGTCAGATCGGCACTTGCGCGAGCTGCGCGAATCGGTCCCATCCCGTGCAGCAGCGCGTATTCGTCGGCCCAGAACAGGCGAACGCCGGCGATGATTCCCGGAATGATCAGCATGACGGCGCCGATCAGTACCCCCAGAAGAAAGATGATCCAGGCGCCCAGGGTCCTGAAAAAGCTTCTTGCTACCTGAGAGTAGAGATTTCGTGTTGAACCGCCCGTGTAGATTCTGGAAGTCAGCATATTCATCGCAAAGATAACGAATGCCCAGCAGGCAAGGCACACAAGAGAGAGCAGTGTCCCCTTGAAGCCCGTGGCCTCGTAACTATACTGCCTCGCTGAGAGTCCACCCATCGATGCCAGGAGCGCCACGATGAGCGCAGAGAGAGGCAGTGCCACTTTCTGAATCAGCGGCAGGAAGGAACGAGAGAAGAGCCTGGCGCCGTTGACGAAGGGGTGGCGGAGATTCTCGATTAGCTGCTGGTTGGAGATCGGGGGTCGGTCGGGGGAGCCATATTCTGTTCGGTTCTGCGCAGTATAGCGCTGCAGGCAGGTGTCGGAGCAGAAGTCGAGTTCCCGGGCGATGAGCGAGACGCAGCATTGGTCGCAGACGGCGCGGCCACAGTGGTCGCAGGTGACAGTCGCAGGGATGCCGGGGTGGTTGCTGCACGATACCGGCGCGGCAGGTTTCTGTGACATGGTTCCTCTCCCCTGTGAGACGATAAAGTTCAGCTAGTCCAATAAATATACAACTTGATCACGAAGGCGACAAAGCAAATTCCAGTCGCGATTCTGAGGAGCCATAGCTGCCAGGGGGGGGCCTCTTCTGGTATCTCCTTTTCACTTCTCACTGCGAGAAACACCTGGGCGTAGGAGACAAGCGACCAGGCAATCATGATCAGGGTGGCGATCGTCGTGAGTGTGATGCCGAAATGGAAGCGGATGACATAGGAGCCGAGCAGGAAGGCGAGGATGCCGAAGGTGTATTTTCCGACCAGGTTGGAGGGGAGGGTGATTTTCCGTCCGCGCAGCAGGATCGCCCCGGCGCCCAGAATCAGCAGGTCACGACCCACGACCACGAGCGCCAGCCAGACCGGCAGGTCGCGGTACACCACCAGCAGAACAACGGTCGCCCCGGCGAATATCTTGTCGGCGATTGGATCGAGGGCAATACCCAGAGGGGAGACCTGGTTCAGGCGACGGGCAAGGTAGCCGTCGAGAAAGTCGCTGATCCCCGCCACGACAAACAGCGTGACGCAGATTGCCATCCCCGTGCCGTCATCGCGGGCAAGCCCGTACGCGACCCCGGGCAGAAGCAGCACGCGCAGCATGCTGAAAAAGTTCGGCCATGTGACAACGCCATGACTCATCGGATACCGTCGCTCCACGTTTCGATCCACTCGGATGAGCCGAAGGTACGCAGCGGTGCGCCCGGCGGCAAGGCTGCAGATACGGCAAACTTCGGCAGGTGTGTCGCGCGCAGCGCGTACACACGCGACGGTGGGATGGTGTGGAATCGGTCGGGAGGAAAAGCAGATTTTGCGTTGAGGACGAGATCGTTCATGGCCGAATGATTTGAGCGGTTGGGCCGGATGCGGGGCTCGCACACCGTTGCGACTGTGATACAGCCGGTTAGGTGGAAATATTTTCCATGCGGACCTAAACCACATGGGGGAATTGTCCGATACATCAAGTACGAGGATGTCTCCATTTGCAGGCGTGTGAAAAAGAGTTAAACGTTGACCGGGGATATTCTTGTTGACAGCTTAATTCCTTGGCGTGTCTATTTAGTGGATAAAAAAGGTATAGAAGTACATATGTCGATCGCAGAGAGGAGGTCAGTGCGTATAGGACATTTGGTAAGGAACGGTCAGATTTGTGGACTCCCCCGACTACAAGTACTACCAACCGTAATCTCGAGGATTGAGGAAGTATGAAGCTAAAACGTCTCTTTGCAGCGGTCGCTCTGATCTGCCTGCTGGTGACGGGATCCGCCTGGTCAGCGGTTACCGGTTCGATCACGGGTGTCGTTACGGACGCCCAGACGAACGAGCCGTTGATCGGCGTGTCCGTTGCCGTTGTTGGCACGAATCTCGGAGCGGTTACCGACGAAAACGGTAAGTACAAAATAATCAACGTGCCGGTCGGCACCTATACTTTGCGGATGACGGCGGTGGGCTTCGGCGCACTCGAAGTTTCCAACGTGCATGTCTCTGCGGACCTCGCGACCTATCAGGACCAGTCGCTGAGTTCTCAGGCTGCCGACCTGAATAAAACCATCCAGGTCACGGCCGAGGCCCCCCTGGTCGTCAAGGACAAGACGACGTCGGTGGAAGTGGTCTCGCGCGAAGAGCTGCTGGCGCTGCCCACCCGCGGATTCGAGCAGGTGGTCGGTATCCAGAACAGCGTGGTCCGGATGAACTCCAACGTGGATACGCGCCAGCGCGGCAATCGCGAGTCGCTCGCCCAGGGAACCGAAATCAACCTGCGCGGCGGCCGTCCGTCCGAGGTGGCGTATTACGTGGACGGGTTCTCGCAGCAGGATCCGCTCTCCGGTATCTCGACTGCGAATATCAATAACAACGCCATCAAGGAAGTCTCGGTGACCTCGGGCGCCTTCTCGGCCGAATACGGCCACGTCGCCTCCGGTATCGTCAACGTGACGACCAACTCCGGAACCGATGAATTCCACGGCAACTTCGAGGCGGTCTCGGACAATGTCGCCAGCCCCTTCGGCTACGACAGCTTCGATCAGAACTGGTACTCGGGCGACCTGAGCGGCCCGATTCCCGGACTGGAGAAGGGATACTTCTTCGTTTCCGGCGAGCGGCGCTACATGGGCGACAGGGAACCGTCGATCAAGACGAAAGACGTCTACGAAGAGTTCGGCATCAACGAGGGAGACGACAACCTGCAGCGGCTGCCGTACAACTCGCTGAAGGGCTGGTCGTACCAGGGTAAGATCGACTACAACTTCACGCCGAACTTCAAGCTGCAGCTGTCGGGCAACGGTTCGATCGACCGGTGGCAGGAATACCGCCACTATTTCTACAACCCGACGTTCCAGCAGCAGGTGAAACACTCGCCGTTGTACGAGGACAAGAACCTCGGATTGAACGCCAAGGTGACGCATACGCTGAACGCCGAGACGTTCTACAACCTGAGCTTGTCCTACTTCGACACGCAGCGCAAGCGCGGTGACGGCGTGGTGTTCGACGACATCGCCGCCTACGAGCGGGCGCTCCCGAACCCGGAATACGATAACTTCAACCTGTTCCGCGAGGGCAACGCGGTGATCGACACGGCCACCGGTGACACCGTCGGCTATGTCGAGTCCTACTGGACGAACTACTTCGACCGCCGGTCGTCGTATATCGGCCTGAAGGGCGATCTCACCAGCCAGCTCAGCGCCAGCCACACCACCAAGGTCGGGTTCGACTTCCAGCGCCACACCGTGCGCTATTACGAGAACCTCAACCCGACCCAGGGATTCTCGACCGACCGCGTGAACCGCTACGGATTCGACGAGGACGGCGAGGTCAGCGACGACGAAACGTACGTCAACGATACCAAGCACCCGATTAACCTCGGCCTTTACGTGCAGGATCGTTTCGAGTGGCGGGGACTCATTATCAACGCCGGTCTGCGCTTCGACTACTTCGATTACAAAGCGCTTCGGCTGATCGACGAGACCGCGCCGTTCGGCGATGACAACAGCTCGCTGGACCGCGCCGATCTCACGGATTCAGAGAAGTTCACGCGCCTGTCGCCGCGCCTGGGTATTTCGTTCCCGGTCAGCGACAAGACGCAGATGCATATCAACTACGGTATTTTCTATCAGCGTCCCGACCTGCGGCGGCTGTACAACGGCTATGACTTCCTCGAGACCCGTGTCACGGCCGGTTCGTACTACCCGTTCGCCAACCCGAATCTGGAGCCGGAGACGATTACCCAGTACGAGGTTGGTATCACGCAGCAGCTCGGTGACAATACGGCGTTCGATATCACCGCCTATTATAAGGACGTGAAGGATCTGACCCAGATCTTCCACCAGGCGGCGCTGCCGACCGCGTATGACTTCTATGACAACACCGACTACGGGACGGTGAAGGGCGTTGATTTCAACCTGTCCATGCGCCGGACCCGTAACCTCAGTATCGACCTGCGGTATTCGCTCAGCTACGCGACCGGTACGGGCTCGTACGCCAACAGCCAGTACAACATCGCGTGGAAGAACCCGAACGGAGCTCCGAAGTCGACCAACCCGCTGGATTACGACCAGCGTCACAGCCTCATCGGAATCTTCGACGTGCGTACCGGCAAGGGCGAGGGCCCGATGATCGGCAACTTCCGTCCGTTCGAGAACTTCGGATGGAACACCGTGGTCCAGCTGGCCAGCGGTTTGCCGTACACGCCGACGTTGATCTACGACGCCGTGACGCCGAACGCCGCGGTGACCCAGGAGCCGACCGGCGGCATCAACTCCGCCCGCATGCCCTGGCAGTTCACGATCGATATGAAGCTCGAACGCAGCTTCCGGATCGGCGGCAACCAGCTCGTGCCGTACGTGTGGATTCAGAACCTGCTGAATCGTGAAAACGTGGTGGCGGTGTACGAAGGCACCGGCAAGCCGAACACGTCGGGCTACCTCGAGACCGAGGAAGGCCAGGTTCGCGCTTCGTCGACCAGCGAATCCGCCCCCGGCGATGAGTTCGCGTACCGGTACGACTACGCCCAGAACAACCCCAAGAACTACGCCAATCCGCGTATGATCCTGGTCGGGTTGCGTCTGTCATTCTGAGGGAGAAGGGGTAACGTGTTATGAAATTGAAACTTTTGAGTGTTGTGCTGGTCCTGCTCGTGGCGCTGCCATTGATGGCGGCCCCGAGGCTTGACCAGACCCGAAATGCCGCGACATCGTCGATGCAGGTTGACAATACGACGTTTATCGACGCCAACCGCATCCTGATGTTCGTGACGAACCACGGTAACTTCGGTCGCGACCTTGCCGACTTCTTCGGCAACGACTACGGCACCTACTGGCCGTACACGTCGCTGGACGAGATCTTCAGCGGCGCCAACGTCCGCTCGCCTTTGTATGCCGGCGGTCTGTGGGTCGGGGCTACCGACGCCACGACCGGCGACACGCTGATTATCATCTCCGAGTACAGCGATGAGTACGTGCCGGGCCCGATGCAGAACGAAACGTTCATGCCGGACGTGCCAGAATTCCGCGTGTACAAGCTGGAACGGGAATTTCTGGGCCATCCAAACCCGATCTATAATGACTCCGATGTCACACCGGGTACGGCGGACACCCTGATTTTCTCTCCCAATCAGGAGTGGCAGGACTACATGGACTACGCCGTCGCGATGCAGGGAGCTCCTGAGCCATGGCGTATTGACACGACCTATCAAGAGGACAGCGTAACAATAGCGCATATTGATACGATTCCCTCGATCCTCGGTGATCAGCAACTCTGGTCGGTGTTTAACGACGCCGATCCGGCGCAGCACTCCAACGACGCGGGCGAAACGGATCCGCTCGGCCTGGAAGTGCAGATGACCGCATTCGGCTTCAACCGGGAGAACCCGCTCGGGAATATCGTCTTCATGCGCTTCCAGGTCTTTAACAATGGGCCGCGGACGCTGGAGAACTGCTATTTCGCGATCTGGAACGACCCGGATCTGGGCGGCGCGGGCGACGACCTCGTCGGCTGCGACACCAACCTGTCGCTTGGCTTCACCTATAACGCCAACAACAACGACCAGTACTACGGGACGACACCGCCGGCTTACGGCGTGGACTTCTTCCAGGGCCCGCTCGAGTTCACCGGCGATCCCGCCGATACTGCGAAGGCCTGGGGACAGTTGTGGCCCGAATATCGCAATCAGGCCATGTCGTCATTTAATAAGTATATCAACGGTACGGACCCGAACGACTACGTCGAGACGTATCGCTACATGAACGGTCTCACGAACGACGGCAACGACTATACTTACAACGGTGTCGTTTCGAAGTTCGTGCATACCGGCGACCCGGTAACGGGCGAGGGCGACCTCGACGTGGCGCCGGCCGACCGCCGGTTCATGATGTCGACCGGTCCGGTCACCTTCCAGCCGGGCGACTCGACCGAGATCCTCTGCGCGCTGATCGTCGGCCAGGGCGGTGACCGGCTGTCATCGATCTCCGTGCTGAAGTACTACGATGAATTCGCCCAGTCCGCGTACGACATCGACTTCGATATTCCCGAGCCGCCGGCGGCGCCGGTGGTTACGGTGAAGGAATTCGACGAACAGGTCGTACTCACCTGGACGAACGCGTCAGAAGTTGACCCCGGCGACTATCCGTTCCAGGGCTACACCGTGTACCAGGGCGCCTCGCCCAACGGTCCGTGGACCCAGATCGGCAACTTCGACGTCACCGACGGTATCGCGCAGATTCAGGACGCCGTGCTCGATCCGCTGACCGGATCGCTCGAAACCCGTTTGGTCAAAAACGGCAATGACGGCGGCCTCCAGCGGTACTTTGTCGTCAATCAGGATTACCTGCAGGGCGGCAATCTGCGGAATATCACGCAGTATTACTTCCGTGTCGAAGCGTACAGCTACGATCCGGCGGCCACGCCGGTCACGCTGACGTCGGCCAACCGCACGCCGATCGCGGCCCGTCCGCAGGCGCCGACGCCGAACGTCGATTACCCGTCGTCCGCGTATGACACGCTGGATGTCGAGCAGACCGCCGGCGGCTCCGACGGCGTCATCACTCCGCTGATCGTCAACCCGGCGGAAATGACCGGTGACACCTACGAGGTCCGGTTCGCATACGACACCGCAACCGGTATGTTCACCGATACGATTGTCGAGAACTGCGAGTTTGACACGACGATTACGCTCGATACGGTCATCTCCGGAGACACGACCTATATCATCACGCTTCGGGACATCGATACGGTTCCCGGGACCTGCAGTACCTGGACCGAGGAACACTTCGATACCACCATCACCACGGTGTGGAGTCTGGTCAACGTAACGACCGGAACCACGCTGCTGTCGAACCAGCTCAACCAGACCGGTGACGAGGACTATCTCATCACAGAAGGTCTGATGGTGAAGGTGGCCGGCCCAAATCTGGGCGTCGTGGCCATTCGCGAGGTAGCGACCGCCGCCGGACCGCTCGACCCATCGGACAACGTCATGTACTCGCTGAACTCGACGGGTGACTGGTATGTCGAGTCCGACCAGTTCAACAACTTCGCCCGATTGAACTGGCAGGGCAATATCGGCACCTACGACTGGGAATTCCGATTCACGGCCGCCGGTTCTGGGTACTACGACTGGAACACCGATCTGCCGTTTGCGGGCAGAGCGCCGTTCGAAGTGTGGAACATAGGCATCGGGACCCCGGATGATCCATCCGATGACGTCCAGATCAACTTCTCGATCCTCGACGACGATGGATCGGGTGGCTGGAGCTTTGGTGACCGCATCTATCCGTGGGAAGTTCCGTACGTGGAACCGATCCCGGCCGTCCCGCCATACAGCTTCCCGGCGGACTTCCGGATTGGTCGTATTAAGGTCTCGGACAACTCGGGTGCGCTGACTCAGCCCGAGGAAGGCACGATCATTCGGTTTACGACCGCGAAGATCAACACGGCGGAAGACGTGTTCCAGTTCACTTCGTCGGCCCCGATCGTGGTTTCCAGCGGCGACGAGGCGGACCTGAACGCGATCAAGGCCGTGCCGAACCCGTTCTACCTGTACGGACCATACGATCCGTCGCCGGGTAACAAGCAGATTTACTGGCATCACCTGCCCGAACGGTGCTCCATCACGATTTACAATCTGAGCGGTGAACTGATTCGGACGCTCGACAAAGACGACCCGAGCGCCCTGGCGTACTGGGATCTGCTGTCCGAAAAGGGTTTGCCGGTCGCCTCGGGCATCTATATCTGGGTCGTCGATGCGCCGGGCTTCGGCCAGAAGGTCGGCAAGATGGCGATCTTCATGGAACAAGAAGTTCTGCTAATTTACTAGGCGAGGAGGAGAGTAGTAATGAAACATAAGACGATACTCGTGTTGGTCGTTCTCCTTGCCGTAAGCGTAACGTCCGTTTACGCGGGGAACACACAACGCATCGGCACCGCCGGCGCCCAGGAGCTTCTGATACCGATCGGCTCCCGCGGCACCGCGATGGGTGGCGCCGTTCTTTCCACGACCACCGGTGTGGAGTCCATGTACTGGAATCCGGCCGGGCTTGCGTCGCTGGAGGGCACGGAGGCCATGTTCACCTATCTGCCATATATTGCCGACATCGACGTCAACTGGGTCGGTGTGGCGACCTATATCGAGGGCTTCGGTACCCTCGGCGCCGGGGCGAAAGTCGTTTCGATCGGCGATCTCGAGGAAACCACCGACGCGTTCCCGGACGGAACCGGCCGGGAATTCAGCCCGACGCTGTCAGTCATCAACGTGTCCTACGCGCGCGTGCTGACCGCCAACGTGTCGTTCGGCGTGTCGGGGATGTTCATTCACGAGAGCATTTTCGAAGCATCGGCGACCGGTATGGCGTTTGACGTCGGCTTCCTGTACGACCCGCGCTGGAGTGGCGTGACGCTGGGTCTGTCGATCAAGAACTACGGCCCGGAGATGGAGTTCGACGGTATCGGGTTCGATCGCGACATCGGCGACCGCGCCGGACGGCCGATCTCCTCGTCGTTCGACCTGCCGAGCTCGATCAATATCGGTCTGGCGTACGATTTCGTGGACAACGGTCCGCATTTCTCGAGCCTGTCCGGAAATTTCCGGTCCAACAACTATTCGGACGACTATTTCCAGGGCGGATTCGAGTATATGTACGACGGCCGCTATGCGCTTCGCGCAGGCTATAACTTCTCGGACCAGGATTCGTACATCTACGGGTTGACTCTGGGCGCCGGCCTGAACGTCATGTTCGGCGACACCCGGTTCACCTTCGAGTACTCCTGGGCTGAGACCGACGTATTCGACGACAATCAGTTCTTCACGGTGAAGGCCGCCTTCTAAGGGCGCGCGACCGGAAGGATTCCCAGCCGGGCATCGTTGTGATGCCCGGCTGTTTTTTTGCCTTGACGGCGCACGTCGGCGCGCGTAACCTTGGATAACACCGATACGGTGCCGTCCATGGGGACGGGTAATAGGGAAGGCGGTGGAAATCCGTCGCAGCCCCGCTACTGTAACGGCTACTCGCCGGGCACAACGCCACTTGAGTTGATCAGGGAAGGCGCCCGCTGAGGCCTGAAGCCGGAGCCAGGAAACCTGCCGTATCATCTATCGGTTTTGGTGTGCCATCAGCGCGGGCTGATCGGTCAACGACCACCTACGCCAGTGGCGCTCCATGGAGGTTCCATGCAGCGCTTTTTTCGTACCTTGAGGGATCGAAAGCACGATCCCCCCCGAAGGCGGTACGCCGTCGGCGGCGCCGCCCTCACCCTGCTTCTCTTGTTTTCCGCAATAGCCTATGGAGCGGCATTCCCGGATGGAACCACTACCCCGCTGGTGAGGGTATCCGGCGTGGTTCTTGACGACCGGTCCGGCTCAGCGGTGCCGTCAGCGACCGTGAGCCTTCAGCCGGCCGGTTTCGTGACCGTGACGGCTGCCGACGGCACGTTTGCGTTTCGTCTCGTGCCCGAAGGGCGGTATGAGATCGTCGTGCGGTCAGTAGGTTATGAGCCGCCGCCGCCGACCGGTGTGCAAGTGAGCTCGGATCACCCCGTACAGGTGGAGATCCGGATGACACCGACCGTGTATGATCTCGGCAGCGTGTCGGTTGAGGATGTGCGACGACCGTTAAGTTCGGCGCGCCCGCTGGTGATCGACAAGGAAGCCATCCGCACGAGCCGGGCGGGTTCGCTGACCGATGTGCTGCAAAGGGTCGATGGTCTTTACGTACAGGAGGCGGGAGGCGCCGGGCCGGTGGAGATACGGATGCGGGGGAGTTCATCCAAGCAGGTGCTGGTGCTGATCGACGGCCAGAGGCTCAACGCATCGGGGACCGGAGTCGCCGACCTGAGCGGGATTCCGCTGGAGTTGGTGGAACGGATCGAGGTGCACACGGGCGGGGCGTCGGCCGAGTTCGGCCCGGACGCGCTGGCCGGCGCAATCAACATCGTGACCCGGCCCGAGGCGTACGAACGCGATCGCCTGGTGAACCTGTACTCGTCGATCGGCGCGTACCACGCGCTTGAAGGCGGGGTCGATCTGAATAATCCGATTCTGCTCAATGGCGTGTCGAATCGATTCAACTACAGCCATCGTGAAGCCGACGGAGATTTTGAGTACGCGTATGCGGTCGGCGGCTCCGCTGGAGAGCCGGTCACCTACGAAGGCGTCCGTCAGAACAATGAAGTCCGGACCGAAAACTACTTCGGATCGGGGATGGCGCAGCTTGCCCGGCCGCTGTCGCTTTCGTACTCGGTTCATCATCATCGGACGCGTCGGGGACTGCCGGGTTCGGTGTCGCGTCCGGACACGACCGGACGGGCGCGGGACGACCGGCTGATCGGCACGGCGGCGTTGACGTATGCCGCGATGCCTTTGCACCAGCATGAGCTGTCGTTTGGATTCACGCAATTCGATCAGTCGTTCCGTAATCTCGACCCGGCAATCAGCCCGGCCTATCATTACGACAGCCGTTTCCTCAATGACCAGGTGTCGATCAAGCAGAGCTCTCAGGCACAGATCTGGCGGGGGAATCAGGTTCGCGGTCTGCTGGAGTACCGTCGCGACCGTCTGTTTCACGACGATTATCTTCGGTCCCGGTTTGCGATGGGACTGTCGATCAGGAGGAGCAGAGGCGCGGCGCTGATGGTGTCACAGCGCTTCGATGTCGCTCGTGGCATTCCCGTGGATCGCGTCGCGCTGGATGCCGCCATGCGGTATGACTACGCGCAGACGGAAGCCGATTATGTGACGCTGCTCGATCGCGGGGAGTCGCATGTATCGGAGTCGTGGTCACCGCGCATAGGCGCGGCGATATCGTACGGCCGCCGCTATCACTACACGCTTCGCGCGGGCTACGGCAAGTCGCTGCGGCTGCCGTCCATTAACGCGCTGTTCTGGCGCGGTGATGCGCGGTCGACCGGCAATCCGGACCTTCGACCCGAACACGCCGAACACTCCGACATTTCGCTCGAAATCGCCGGTGACCTGCTGGGCGCCGAGGTAGACGCCCATGTTACTTATTTCCACTCGAACGTGACCGATATGGTGGTCTGGATGGTCAACTTCCAGGACCAGTGGCAGCCGATGAATCTCGGAAGAGCCCGGATCACGGGACACGAGGAGTCTCTCGCCGTGTCGGCGCTGGGGAAGAGGATTCGTCTGGAGTGGCACAACGCCGTCACCGACGCAGTCAACAAGGTGCCCGACCACGCCACCTATAACAAACGACTCGTGTTCTATCCCCGGTATCTGTCGCGGCTGTCCGTGGAAGGGCGGCTTGGTGTTGTGTCGGCACGTTACTCGATCCGCTGGGCCGACAAGACCTACACCAACGACGCCAACACGAAGTACTACGGGGCGTACCGGGTCGATGATCTCGCGCTCGGGGTCGAGTTTTCGCTGGGTGCGCACTGGACAGCCGGCGGGACAGCCCGAATCGATAACCTTCGCGACCGGGACTACGTGCTTCTGGCGAACTATCCGATGCCGGGGAGGACAATCGGCGCCGATATTCGCCTGACTTTCACTCCGGGCAGCGGACGGACGAGTGCGCAGGCGGAACTGGCGGCCGACAATCGGGCGCACTGACGGACGATCCCGTCATCATGCAACGGAAATGGAGCAAACAGTGATACGCACATTGATATATGCACTGGCAGTCTTTTCGGCGTCTGCGGCTTTTGCCGCCGGTCCGTCGGTCTATGTCGTCAACGGTACGGGGGAGACACTGTCCCGGATCGCAGTCGATTCAAACATCGTTCACAACAACATCGTGTCGCTCGGCTCGGATATCAACGCCGCGCCGAACCAGATCGTGATCCGTGACACGCTGGCGTACGTGGTCTGTTCTGCAACCGATGAGATTCAGATGGTCAACCTCCGCACCAACACGACGGCTGGTTATATAGAGCTGCCGTCGGGCTCGAATCCGTACTGGCTGGCATTCTATAATGACAGTCTCGCGTATGTCTCATTGTTGACGGCGAACGCGGTGGCGCGGCTGAACGTCACCACGCATCAGGTGGTCGATCAGTTTCCGGTCGGGAAGACTCCCGAAGGACTCGTGATTGCCGATCACAAGCTGTATGTCGCCAACACGGGGTTTGACTTCAGCACCTTCATGTACGATCCGGGGCGGGTAACCGTGTACGATATCGGTCCGGATACGCTGGTCGCGGATATCGCCGTCGGGCTTAACCCGCAGTTTCTCGATGTCGATCGCGAGGGGCTGGTGCACGTGAGTTGTACCGGCGATTACTTCTCGGTCTTCGGGTCAGCACATATCGTGGATCCGCAAAGCGACACGGTCATAGACTCGGTACTGCCGGGAGGATCTCCGGGACAGATTGCCGTCGGCGTTGACAACATCGTCTATATGGCGGCAGGCGGGTTCACCGAAGACGGGTTCGTGTTCAGCTACGATGCAACCACCGGCGCCGTCTATCACGGCAGCAGCGACCCGCTCGAAGTTGATCAGAACTGCCTTTCGGTAGCGGCCTATTCGGACAGCACGCTGTTTACGGCTAGTTTCACGGATTTCGTCCAGCGCATCGATGCCGACGGGACAGAACTCGGTCGCTGGGCCGTCGGTGACGGTCCGTTTCATATCGTAGTTGACTACCGACCCGGCGACGTCAACGGTGATTTCGAAACCGATCTCTCCGATCTCATCTATATGGTCAACGAGCTCTTTCTGGGTGGCCCACCTGCGGTGTGGCCGACCTGGCGCGCAAATGTCAACGGCGATTTCAACCGCGATCTCTCAGATCTCATTTATATGGTCTCCTTCCTCTACCTCGGTGGTCCGAGACTGACTCCGGGCCCGACCTGGATGCAGTGATCTGCGACGGCAATTGTCGCCGGCCATCCGCTGCCCGGCTCCGCGACCACGGGACCGGGCGGCGTTTCTGTGCTTACCTGTTCGGATGCAAGCAGATGAGATTCGGGGCAGGATTTGGCACCTTCTCGAAACAAGAGTAAAATGGCAGTCCTTGAGAACTTTTTCACTATACCTGTCAGGAATAATGCCGATAAAGTAAGTATAGATTACCTAACGTAAAGGAGTTACGGGGGATAAAAGTCTACAAAATAGTACAATATGCACTGAATAAACCCCTGTTTCCAGAAGAAATCACTTGCGTGATCGACATCCAAGATGTATTTACTCCTGAAGTTGGAACATGACATTAGCATGACAAACGATATAAGTCGGGTGAGGTGTTGTATGGCAAAAACTCCTGGGTTCAGCATACCCACCGCAATCAGAGCAGGGGGCGCGCTTCTCGCAGCGGCGCTCGTGCTGGTTTCGGTCGTGGTATCACAGGAATCCCAGCCGGATGATGAAACCTGTCTCATGTGCCACGAGGGCATGGACGCGGGACTTGCGGCGACGGCTCACCAGCTCAGTGCACAGGTGAACAAGCCGTCTCTCCAGATTTCCTGCGTCAGCTGTCATACCGGCGCCGCCGTGCACGTGGACGATCCCTCGGTCGATAACATCGGCAATCCCGCGCGGATGTCAACGCACGAGCAGAACCTCGTTTGCTCGTCCTGTCATCAGCCGCACAAGGAGCAGGGGACGCTCGGATTCGATCCGCACATCGGACAGGACCTGGCATGTGGTGATTGCCACGGCGTCCATGACGCCGGCGTCTCGCTCTTGCTGGACGATGACGGCGAGTTTTGCGGTCAGTGCCACGTGTCGGTTGTCAACGGGTTCCGTCAGCGGTCCAATCATCCGCTCGTGAGCGGCAACGTATCCTGTATGTCCTGCCATGATTTTACGGGCACGGCCGAGCCCATGTTCGGTCACGGCGGTTCGGCCAACTGTCTTTCCTGCCATCAGGAACTGGCCGGTCCGTTTGTCTACGAGCATGAGGCGGGCAGTTCGTTTACGACCGAGGGCGACGGATGTGTGACGTGTCACGCGCCGCACGGCAGCCCCAACGAACGGCTGCTGAATCAGCCGGCCGCCAGCCTCTGCCAGTCCTGTCATGGCGTGCCCGCCGGGCACCTGACCACCCACAACGGCATCGGCTCGCAGTACACCTGTATGGAGTGTCACAGCGCCGTGCACGGTTCTCACGACAATCGTGGCCTGCTCGACTCGCAGCTCGGCACCAAGATCGGTGACGGCCCCGGCTCCTGCTTCTGCCACAATGTGCTGGATTGAGGAGGGTGGCAATGAAACGAATACTCATACTGCTGGGGTTGTCGGCGCTGTTGTCGGCCGGGACGGTTCTCGCAGCGGACTTCCGCGGCGACGCCAAGGTCGGGTACGTTTACCTCGACCAGGAAGGCAACCAAGCGATGAATCAGCCGACCTTCAACCTGTATGAAGGCGGCGTCCTCTCGCTGGAGAACTTCCGCTACAGCTGGGACAACGGCCTCCGGCTGTTCGGCGATTTTAATAACATCACCATGAACAACCGTAACCTCGCGCTTGGCGTCCAGAAGAGCGGTCTGGGAGGCGTGTCGCTTCGGCACGACAAATACCGCCGGGTGTACAGTTTCGACGGCGAGCGCTATACCCGCCGCGAGCAGACGGCCGGACAGGTTTGGGTCAATCCTGTCGAGCACGTCAAGCTGTTCGGAGGCTACGGGCTGACCCGCAAGGCCGGGCAGATGGTTGACCTCGTGGATCCGGCAGGCTCGGCGGGCCTGAACGACGTCGACTACTCGCAGTCGTACTACAACGCCGGGGCGGAATTCACCTACAATCGCAGCCGTCTCGAAGTGGAGTACCGCGGATCGAGTTACGGTGACGATATCGACGATCTTCGCGACCGCGATACCCGTCGTCTCCGGGCCACTGCCGTGACCCCGCTGCCGCGGTACGAGAATCTGCTGCTCAACGGCGGATTCCAGAATTACCGGGGTCGGCTGGTCAACCGCGACGATACGCTGACCGCCAACACCGCGTGGCTCGGCGCCCGGTGGTTCTACGGCGACGGCTACACCGTCCGCTACAGCTTCGTCTTTGACCGCGCCCGCCGCACGGGTGATCTGACCGCCACCGACAACCTCGTCAACGCCCTCTACGCCGGCAAGACCTGGCGCGGCAAAGGCGGCGTGCAGGCAGGCTACCGCCACCGCATCAACGATGACGTCGCCGACGAAGTCACCGACAACGGCTATGTCCTCTCGGGATGGATCAACGCCACCCCGGACCTGCAGCTTCGCGCCGGCTTCGGATCGGAGACCTCAGAGGTGCAGGAAGGGACCACGCTCACCGGCGATCAGGATCGCACCCGCCTGTGGGGACAGGTTCGCTACCGCCACACATACGGGACGATCCGCCTGAAAGGCGAGAGCCGGTCTACGGAGAACGATGATATCGGCACCAGCGCCGACTTTTTCCGCCTCGGAAGCGACCTGTCGGTCAGCCTGACGAAGTATGGGACCGTGAGCGCGTCGTACGCCTACAGCGACGGTGAATACGAAAATGTGGAGGGCGTCTTCCAGCTGCGCCAGCACGTCTTCAACGGCGACTTCCTGTCGGTCGTATACCGGAAGGCGCAGGTCGGATTCGGCGGCACCTATGTCCGGTCGCAGCGCGACCTCGACGTGGAGAGCTTCTCCGTGCGGATGTCGGGCCGATACGAGTTCATTCCGAAGAACAAGATTGAGGTCATCTATTCGGCGCACAATTTCGACAACTTTGCCGACACCGTCGGCCTTTACACCGAGTATTACACGGCGAACGTGGTTGAGGTCAACCTCATCCATGAGTTTTAGCCGGTTAGGGAAGAGATCACAGCATTATGAAACGCATTATGCATATGGAGCGCAGTCTCCCAATGGAGGTAGCTATGGTACGCATCAAATGGGCCGCGTTCGTGTTCGCCGCAATGGCGCTGGTCATGCTTGCCCTGACCGGATGCGAACGGGAAATCACGGGTGACGTCAAGGCGATCACCGACAACAGCGCGCAGAACTGCTTCAGCTGTCACAGCGGGCAGATGGACGCCCAGCAGGGCGAGTGGGCAAACTCGACGCATGCGTCGGGCAATAACGTCGACTACACCAACCGCGGCGGCAGCGACTGCACGGCCTGCCACGACCATGAAGGTTTCGTGCAGTTCATTACGACCGGAACGCTTCCGAGCGAGCCGTTCTCGACCGTCAGCGCGATCGGCTGCTTCACCTGCCACAATCCGCATGAAAGCGGCGACTTCACGCTGCGCACAGCCGAGCCGTACACGCTGATGAACGGCGTCGTGTTTGACCACTTCTCCGGCAACCTCTGCGTCAACTGCCACCATTCGCGTACCGACGTGCGCACGATCGGCGACAACCAGTCGGTGAACTCCCGTTACGGCCCGCACCACGGCCCGCAGGGTGAAATGGTGCAGGGGACCGGCGGTTACGAGTTCCCGGGCGAAGGGTACACCTTCCCGAGTTCTCCGCACGCCACCCAGGTGCGCGAAGCGTGCGTCGGCTGCCACATGGGCAATCCGCAGGCCCACGACGGTTACAAAATCGGCGGACACAGCTTCAATATGGTTGACGATGAGAGCGGCTACGACCTCTCCGGTGTGTGCGCCAACGCCTCCTGTCACCCCGGCGTGAATACGTTCGACTTCACCGCCGATGCGGATTACGACAACGACGGTTCAATTGAAGGCTATCGGACCGAGACCGAGGGTATGCATGACAGTCTCGGAGTCCTGCTGCAGGCGGCCGGCGTTCTCTCCGGCACCGGCACGCCGTTGAGCGGCACGATCGCCGACGGCAATGTCGCCGGCGCCCTGTACAACTATGTCTTCATCATCGATGATCAGTCCGTCGGCGTGCACAACTTCAGCTACTCGCGCAGTTTGCTGGAGGCGTCGATTGATTATATGAACGGCGTCCTCGCCAGCGGCGCCACGACGAAGACCACCGACGGTCCGGCCGTGGTCAAAATGGTATCCTCGCACTGACCGACATCAGGGTAATCAAAAAAGCCCCTTCCTGCGAAGGGGCTTTTTTGTTTGCGGACCTGCCGCCATCCATGGTAGCACGCGGCCGCTCCAGGGGAGGGAGGGGGCTGTTCAACACGACACACCATCGCTGCGCCTGGCTTCGGCGCCCGGTTCCGGCTGGGAATCGAGGCACCGCGACCAGATACTGTACATCTCTTTTTCGCTCGTACGGGAATTGATTACCGGGTCGGCGGCCCCCTGGCGGATCATGTCGGCGAACCGCTTCAGCAGCATGGGGTCGAACGACGTGCCCGATTCTTTTTCCATCATCTCCAGGGCCTGATCCGGCAGGTAGGCGACGCGGTAGACGCGGTCCGACGTCAGGGCGTCGAACACGTCCGCTATCCCGACAATCCGCGCTCCCAGCGGTATGTCCTCGCCGCGCAGGCCGAGCGGATAGCCGCTGCCGTCGATCTTCTCGTGGTGATACAGAATGATCGGCTTGATGTCCCAGGGAAACTCCCGATCCGCCAGCAGGTCGAGGCCGGCCTGCGCGTGGGTCTTGATCTGGCGAAACTCTTCGTCGGTAAGGCGGCCCGACTTCTTCAACACGGCGTCGTCGATCGTGAGCTTGCCGATATCATGCAGCAGGGCGCCCGCCACGACAGTCTTCAACTGCGACGTGCGAAGTCCCAGTTCCTGACCCAGCAGCAACGCCAGCGAGGCCACCCGGTCGGAATGTCCCTTGGTATACGGGTCCTTCTGGTCGACCTCGACCGCCATGGCGTTGAAAATCTCGAGGTACAACAACTCGATGGAACTGATAGCCTGTTCGGTCTGCTCGCGGCGACCGGTCGCCTTGAGCGATGCGTACAGGTGATACGACGCCTCGAGATCATTCAGCGCGTCGTAGGGTCGGCCGGCGGCCCGGTGCAAAAGGCCGCGCTCCAGCATGACATCGGCCTCGAGAAACCGCGAACCGATCTCATGGCACATCGCCAGCGCTTCGTCAAAGCAGCGCATCGCCGTTTCGTGGTCCCCGCGCGCCGCCGCTATTTTGCCGGCGATCTTGCGGACTTCCACGAGATGGCCGTTGACAACACCGGTCTCCCGGAGCTGCTCGTGCGCCTTGGTGCAGTGCCGATCCGCATCGGCCGCGAACCCTTTCTTCAAATACAGGTCGGCGAGGTTGATATCGACTATCAGGGCAAGCGATGCGTCCTTGATCTGGCCCGCGATCGCGTAGGCCTCCTGGAAGTGATCGAAGGCCTCGTCGTTCAGGCCCCGTTCCAGCAGGGTGATCGCGACGTTGTTGCGCGTGTACGCGGCCTTGCGGATCTCATTGAATTCACTGTAGGTGGTCAGCGACTCGCGGTACAGTTCGAGCGCCCGCCGCCAGTTGCCGCGCATGTTCTGCACCGCCCCGAGGTTGTTCACCAGGTCGGCGCAGAGCATGCGGTTGTCAAGCGTCCGGGCGAGTGTGATGGCTTCCTCCAGCGTCACCTCGGCCTCTTCGAATTCGCCAAGCTCCACGTAAATGACGCCGAGGTTTCTGAGGGCCTTGCAGGTCCCGGTGGTGTCATCGAGCCTGCGGTAGGCGCCGATCGCCCGCTGAAGGTAGCCGAGGGCTCGGTCGTAGTCACCCTGTTTGCCGAGCAACTGGCCGATCTGAGTGAAGGTCTCGGACTTCACCTGCAGGTGACTGGAGTCGCGACAAAACAACAGCACTTTCTGGTACTCTTCGATAGCCTGCTCGATTTTACCCTGTGATGCGAACGCCTTGCCTTTTTCGCGGTGGAGGTCGATTCGCAGGTCCAGCGAGTACTCAGGAATGCCCTTGGAGTCCCAGATGTCTTCGACCGACTGGAGGTAGTCGATCGCTTTGTCGAATTCGAACGATGCGACGGCCTGTTTGGCCAGTCGCATCAGGTTGTCGATGGTCTCCGACCAGTCAGGTCCGGCGGCGGACCGGGTCAACGTATCCGGGGAGCTAGTCGACGGTGTTCGTTGCAGTGTGGTGAAGCCCATGGTGTGTTCCCTTTACCGGTCCGTCCGCCGTTTCAACTGCTCGATAGCCTGGATCGCATCCTGGAAACCCCGGTCCACACCGAGCTGTCGGTATTGGGCAGCCGCGGCGTTATACGTGGCTTCGGCGATGTCGATCCGGCCGGACTCACGGTGCAGGTGTCCCTGTTCGCACAAAAGATCCGCCTGCAGGGCGGCCAGTTTGTGTTCGACAGCCTTGCGGTAGCTTTCTTTGGCCAGCTGTTCGGCGGCGTCGAAATCACCGCTCACGCGAAGGATACGGCACTCGATCAGGGCCAGCTCGACTTCCAGCGCCCGTGAATTGAGCCCCGGCAGGATCTTGCGGGCCGTGTCGATGACCGATCGCGCGAGGACGGTTTCCTTTTGTTCGAGATAACAGCGGGCGATATGCTGGTAGCAGATTTCAACCAGCGTGAGGTCTTTCTCACTCAGCGCGATCGCCAGCGCGTCGTTGAGGCTGTCCACGGCGGCGGTGAAGTCGCGCAGTTCGATTTCGGCCAGCCCGATATTGAGCAGGACATATCCCTGGCGGATCAGGTTTCCGGAGGCCTGGAAATCGGCCAGGCAGAGCTTGAACGACTTTAACGCGCCGCGGTGGTCGCCGGTGGCGGACTTGATCGCAGCCACGGTGTTGAGAATGGTGGCGCGGAGTTCGTGCTGACCGGCGGTCGACGCCCAGCCGAGAGCCTTCTCGCACAACTCTTCGGCGTCGCGGTAACGGCCCTGCTGGAAGCACATGTTGGCGCGGTTGCGGGCGCATTCCGACGCCCCTTTGCAGTCATCCAAATCCAGGAAGAGCCGCTCGGCTTCCACGTAACACCGCTCGGCACCCGTCCAGTCCGATTGCATCATGAGGGCGCGTCCGGTTTCCTTGAGGATTCCGGCCCGGACCGTGCGGTCGTGGTCGGCTTCGGGCGTGTCGAGGGCTGACTTGAGCAACTCAAGTGCGACCACCGGGTTGCCCTGCTTGAGCCAGCCCCGCGCCAAGTCCAGCAGTGCCGCGCCGTCGCGAATGCCCGAGCGGTAGCTCGTTCCGGTTTGTTCTTTCGTCAGCGTTTTCATTGTCTCATCCATCGTTTTGAGTCTGCGTTGACATTCCTATCGTCGTCTCAGTTTCCGCCGCCGGGGTTGTCGGAAATCAGGCCGTACGCAGAGAAATGATCCAGCTGGGCCGTGACCAGCATGTTCACCGGGTCTACCGTGCAAATCATATCTTCCCACTGGCCGGACTGCTCATTGAAGTAGCCGATTCGAATCGACGAGGCGTCGACGCCCGTCAGATCGGCGTCGCGGTAACTCATCGTCACTGTTACCGGCTTATCGAACACCAGGCCGCTGGTTCCGAAGTCGTTGTAGAATTTGCTGAGGTCGGGAATCGAAATACTGAAGAGCGTATCGTTTGGCACGGCGCCGGCAGGTATGTCGAGCACCACATCCAGCAGCACCAGGCGACCACCCTCCGCGGCGGAGATCACGCTGTCGGCATACAGCTCGCCGACCAGACTGGCCGCGGCAAGAGTGCTCGATCCGCGCTGCAGCAGAACCGGTTCCGTGGTTGCCGACGTATCACCGATCGGTGACCGCGAGCATCCCGTTACCAGCAGTGCCCCCGCCAGTACCAGCATTGCCCCCGCAAGCCAGACATTGTGGTTTTTGAATCGTGACATCAGACATCTCCTTCGAGTGGTAGTGGGCCGTGAATTTTCCATCTGCGGAGATACCACGCAAGCCCGATGCCGACGCCGCGACATCCATGCAAGTTATGACATGACCGTTGGTTACGGCAGTCTGCCGACCTACTGATCGATCGGCCGGGAGAGCGTTATCGGCACGAAATGGACCACGCCGAAAACGCCGAAACAGTTCAGGTGAATGAATGACAGGAGATTAGCGTGATTGGGGGAAGACTGGAACGAATCATACCACCGTTACGGTTTCCGCCGATTTTGTTCCAGTCCCGCCCCGTCAATAATCCTGCGCAGACGCGGGCGGGAGATTCGAAGCAGTCGGGCGGTCTCGGACTTGTTCCAGTCGCACATATTAAGGATCTGCTTGACGATATTCTGCTCGATCTCATCGAGGCTGATTCCCTGGTCCGGAAGGTCGACCACGATCTGCCTGCGGTCGGCCGCCGTGATACGACCCGTCCGCAGCGCCACGTTGACGTCGTCGGGACCGATCGCGCCGCTTCGCGTCAGCAGGACGGCCCGCTCTATGACGTTGCAGAGCTGTCGTACGTTTCCGGGCCACCGGCATTGCTGCATCGACTGGACGGCCTCCGGCGTAATCATCAGTCCCGGCTTGCCGTAATTGGTGGCGTAATAGCCGAGGTAATACTCGATCAGTTCGGGAATGTCTTCCGGCCGTTCGCCCAGCGGAGGAATACGGATGGTGAGGAGATTCAGCCGGTAATAAAGGTCTTCGCGGAAAGCGCCGCGCTCGATCGCGCGTTCCAGATCGAGATTGGTTGCCGCCACGACACGAACGTTGATATCCTTCTCATCGACCGTCCCCACTTTGCGCAGCTTCTTGTCTTCGAGAATTTTCAGCAGCTTCGCCTGCGCCGAAGCCGACAGGTTGCCCACCTCGTCGAGAAACAACGTGCCGTTTTCGGCATACTCGAACAGCCCCGCCTTGTCGGACTTGGCGTCGGTGAACGCACCGCGAACATGACCGAACAACTCCGACTCGAACAATTCATCGGGGATGGCGGAACAGTTCACTTCCACGAGATTGTGATCCGCCCGGATACCCGAGTTGTGCAGGACCTTCGAGATGAGACTTTTCCCGGTGCCGGTGTCGCCGAGAATAAGCGCGCTGGGGAAATCCACGTCGGACAGCAGCCTGATCGTCTTGCGAATTTCGGCGATGGCTGCGGAGGAACCGATCAGCGCCTGTGTATTGAATTTGGTGGTCACCTGTTGCTGGCGGCGCGGCGCCTCCTCCAGCTCCTGCAACAACGCCCGCAGTCGTTCCAGGCACTGCGCTTCGGTCAGTATCTCCGACACCCCCAGCTTGGCGACGCGCATGGCGCTTTCGAGCGACGGGCTTTTGGCCTTGCCGATTATTTTCACTTTCTCTCCGGCAGTGGCCACCGAAAGCAGAAAGTCGGCGTCGGCATACAACGGGTTGTCCAGATCGACAAAGACTGTCAGCGGAGCGCTGTCCGCATCAAACAGCGTCAGATCGGAATACCACGTGAGCGTCTCGGCCGCCGGTCCGAAACGTTCACCGATCGATACCTTATCCTTCTCGCTGACGATTTTACCGTAGACGATTGCTCTGCCCGACATGGTCGCTCCTTATAGCGACTGTATCGGAACGATCCAGGCAAAGCTGTAGATGAACAGCGCCGGGAACTTCGTGTTGAAGAGAGGTGAGCCCCGATAGCAGGACAAAAAAATTGGAAAGCTCACTCAATGACAACCAAGATTGAGGAGCTTTCCAATCACTTGGTAGCGGTACGGGGAATCGAACCCCGGTTTGATGGCTGAGAACCATCCGTCCTAACCACTAGACGATACCGCCGATTCAATGCGCAATGCTAATAAGCAACAGCCGGAATATATGAGGGTTTTATATCGTGTCAAGAGAGCTAAGTTCTTGTACGCCAATATAGTCTTGTCGGCGGCCCGGTAATAGTCTGATCGACAGGGGCTTACCAAATCACACATTTTGTCCCTTTTAGCGTATTTTTCTTTCACAATTACAGGCCGATTTGGCATGTCAAAATGACCGTATGCGGCAAAAACACCACTCCACGCTCACAACCCCCCATACGGTAAAAAGTTATCCCGCCCACCAACCCGACCCAACCGCTCCGCCGTTCGACACCAATCCCGAAAAATACTCTGCCGGCTGCGCGGCGCCGCCGACCGTCAGGTGATTACCCATCCGACTTGCATACCCGGTGCACGGCGTCTATATTGCCCGAAACGTTTCCCCGCGCACGGAGGACCGCATGCCTGCCCGCAAGAAAGCTCGTTCATCAATGCCGCGACCACTCTCCTTCAAAGAACTCGATTACTCGATCACATATAAACCCAGAGGTATCCGTTCCAGCGACAGTCTCGACGCGTGCGATGAGATTATCGGACAGGACCGCGCTATCGAGGCCATCCGGCTTGGACTCAATGTCCGCAGTCGCGGATACAACATATTCGTGACCGGTATGCTCGGCACGGGGCGCACCACCACGATCAAACACCTGCTCGAGAAGCTCGACCACGATGACCCGTCGCTGAGCGACGTGTGCTACGTCAACAACTTCAAAAACGAAGACAGTCCGAGGGTGCTGACGTTTAAGGCCGGCGAGGGGAAGCGCTTCAAAAAAGACATGGGCTATCTGATCGACTCGGTGCGCAAGGTGGTTCCGAAAATCTTCATGTCGGAGGACTTCAAGGATCGCAACAGCCGAATCGTCCGCGAGTTCGAAAACCGTCAGAAGGAACTGATCAGCGAGTTCGAGGAGAAACTCACCAACGCCGGTTTTGTCATGGTCCAGATTCAGTCCGGTCTTGGCGTGCGCAACGAAATCCAGCCGCTGATCGACGACGAGCCCAACTCGCTCGAGAAACTGGAACGCCTCGCGAAAGAGGGCAAGTTCCCGCTGGCGCGCCTCGATGAACTGCGCCGCAAATGGGATTCGCTCCGCCGCGATTTCGACACCACCACGATCGAATCGAAAAAGCTCACCTCGAAGCTCGAGGACGCGCTCGACAAACTCCGTCATTCCATGGTGGCGCCGCTGGTATCCGACAAGGTCAACATGCTCAAGAAACGATACCCGGACGACAAGGTGGTGGATTATCTCGACGAGGTTGCCGAGGCGCTGGTCGGCGATCTGGACCGCTTTCGCGAGGCTCAGCCCCGTCGCGGCGAAGAGGAAGCGCCGCCGTTCCGCAAGCGCGAGCCGTTCGAGGAGTTCTCGGTCAATCTCGTGCTGGACAACTCCGAGCAGACACAGGTGCCGATCGTCATCGAAAAATCACCGACCTACAAAAACCTGTTCGGGTCCCTGGAACGCGTGGTCGACCGGTTCGGCTACTGGCGCACCGATTTCACGCGGATTCACTCGGGTTCGCTCTTGAAAGCGTCGGGCGGGTTTCTCGTGCTTAACGCGCTGGACGTGCTCAGCGAACCGGGGGTCTGGTGGCCGTTGAAACGCGCGCTGCGCAACGCCGAGCTGGAGATCGCCGCCTACGACCCGTTTTACATGATGGCCGGTTCCGGTATCAAGCCGGAGCCGATTCCGCTCAACGTCAAGGTGGTCCTGATCGGCGAATCCCGGATCTATCATTTGCTGTACAATCTCGACGAAGACTTCAAGAAGATCTTCAAGGTCAAGGCTGAATTCGACAGCGTGATGGATCTCACCGAGAAAAACATCTTCGAGTACTACCGATTCGTTCGCCACTGCGTGGACATGGATTCGCTGATCTCGTACGATTTGAGCGGCATGCAGGCGGTCGCCGAATACGGCCGCCGCGTGGCGGGACACCGCGAAAAACTCAGCGTCCGTTTCACCGCGATCGCGGACATCGTGCGCGAAGCGGCTTTCTGTTGTCAGCAGCGCGGGGGCAAGACCGTGACCCGGCAGGACGTCCACTCTGCCGTCGCCAACAAGCGGCGGCGCGCCAATTTGGTCGAAGACAAAATTCAGGAGATGTTCGAACAGAAAACGCTGCTGGTGGATACGAAAGGCAGTGCGGTCGGCCAGATAAACGGCCTTGCCGTCTACAGCTCCGGCGGCGAATACATGTTCGGACGGCCGACCCGCATCACGGTCAACACCTCGCTGGGGAAAGCGGGGGTGATCAATATCGAACGCGACGCCGATCTGTCGGGGCCCATCCACAACAAAGGCGTGGGCGTGCTCACCGGCTACCTGCGGCAGATGTTCGCCCAGGATAAACCGCTGGTGATGTCGGCGTCGATCTCGTTCGAGCAGTCCTACAGCGGCGTCGACGGCGACTCGGCCTCGTCAACCGAGATATACGGCATTCTCTCGGCGCTGACCTCAATCCCGATCAGGCAGGGCGTTGCGGTCACGGGTTCGGTCAATCAGAAAGGGGAGATCCAGCCGATCGGCGGCGTCAACGAGAAAATCGAAGGGTTCTACGACGTGTGCGAAGCGCGCGGACTGACCGGCGATCAGGGCGTGATCATTCCTCACCAGAACGTGCAGGACCTGATGCTTCGGCCCGACGTGCTCGAAGCGATCCGCAAGAAGAAGTTTACGATCTGGCCGGTCGCGACGATCAGCGAGGGAATCGCCGTCCTCACGGGCGTACCGGGCGGCGAGCGACTGCCGTCGGGCGGATTCACGAAGGGGTCCGTGCTGGCGCAGGCCGATGAGAAGCTTCGGCAGATGGCGATCGCGCTGCAGGAGTTCGGTCAGAGCAAGAAGGACGACGACAACAACAGCGAGTCGCAGCCGAAGAAGAACTCGAAGAAGAAAGCGCCTTCCCGGTCCCGTCGCAGTCGGACCTGAGGGTGCATGTCGCACGCTCAATGGTGCGGCGGCGATGCAGAATGCACTTGACAGTATTTTGCCTCGCGCGTTAATTGCATTGTTTGCGATTGGTTCAATGCGCAAGGCTAATTAGCAAACGATTTCAACGCGGTCGATCCCTCGGCCGCGTTGCTTTTTCCCCGCACAACGAAAAAGCGGGTGGCACGCCACCCGCCGTCACACGCCGCTGCGGACGTGTCACTGTCTAGAAGTCTGCGCCGAATGAGAAGTACGATGTCGGTCGGTCGGAGACGGTGGCGAAATCGGTCGACCACGCCAGGTCGTAGCGCAGCAGGATAAACCAGAGATTCGCACGCAGGCCGAAACCGAACCCGGTCTTGATGTCGTTCAGGCGCCCCGGGCCGTCAGTGCTTGTCCCGCCCTTGAAATTGTCGTCGGTCCACGCCGCTCCGACGTCGGCGAAGACGGCGCCGTTGACGTTGGCCAGAAACAGCGGCAGGGGATACCGCATGATGAAATACTGGATCATGGGGAAACGGAATTCCCAGTTGACCAGTCCGAAGCGGTTGCCGGAAAGCTCATAATAGTCGTACCCGCGCAGCGGCGTCACGACATCCGAGAAGTACAGGTTTTCGACGTCGTACACCTTTGCGTCGAGCGTACGGGTGCCTATCCAGTTGGTGGTTCCGCCGAGGAAATACAGCTTGGGCGTCTCGCCTTCAGACGCGCCGAACGCCACCCGAAACGCCATCGAGAACGTCTTGGCAAAATGCCAGTACTTGCGGTAGTCCCCTTCGACCGCGTAGTACTCGACGTCGTCCGAGTCAAACAGATTGACGCCGGCGTTGACCGATACCTTGGCGCGCCGTCCGTTGACCGGCCCCGTGTTCCCCCAGAGTATGTTGTCGGTGATCCACGAGAAGTCGGCGGTCGTCACTTTCGAGCTCCGGTCGTTGCCGAAATTCGGGTCCGGCTCGTCGTAGTACTTGCGGTCGATGAAGTACTGCGACAGCGACAGCTGCAGACGGCTGAAAATAGAGAAAGGCCTCGAAAAATACGCCTGCAGTCCGTAGAAGCGGTCGCTGAACAGGAAGTCATTGTTGTCGAGATAGAAATTCTTGGTATGGAAACCGCCGATTCCCCAGTTGATCCGCTTTCTGTAATTGAAGTAGAACAACTGCACGTTGGACTGGTCGATCGTGTTGACCAGGTCGGTGGCAAGGTATATCTGGTGGTTGCCGAGGTAATCCGAGAACACGAAGTAGGACTGCCCGCGCAGACCGAAAAAGGTATCGTACGACAACCCGCCGCCCACGAAATCCGGCGTAAACTTCACTTTGTACTTCTGGATCTGGTACTCGCCGCTCGGCAGTCGGGGGGGGATGGAATCGAACGACGCCGGTTCTTCCATCGGCGCCGTGCGATACTCCGTGCTGCCGCCCGTGACGTCTTTCATGAGCGTGTCGAGCGGGTCGGATTCCATGGAATCCGATCGGAATACGTATTCGTCGTCGACAAACTCCCCTCTCGGAGCGCCGTCGCCGTCGTTTCCTGTCGTATCGGTAGCAGCCGCCGTCGTGGCGGTGTCGGCCGCTGCCGTATCGGAACCGACAGCCGGCAGGTCGGCTTCCGATGCATCGGCCAGCTGTGCGGGCGTTTGGGCCTCGGTGCTGTCGGTCGAAACGACAGCCGTATCGGTCACCGGCGTCGTGACGTCAGAGGGCGGGGCCGCATCTTCGGCCGACACCACCGTTTCACCGGTCCGCTCGAACGGTTTGTCGTACTTGCCGAGCACGTAGTCCGTGGGTTCGAGCACACCGTTCTCTCCCGCCGGCGCGATATCCTTGAGGACAAATATGTCGAACCGCCCCTTGTGGAAAACCGACATCGCTATCCGGTCGCCCTCGGGTCCCCAGCTGTGGTGAATCACGCCGCCGAGGATATTGGTCGCCGCAAAGAAGTTTCCGGAGTCGAGAAATCCGACATACAGGTTATCGATGCCGTTGCGCGCGGATATAAACGCGAGCTTCGTGCCGTCCGCTGATACTTTCGGCACCGTGTTGGGGCCGGGACCGACATCGACCGGCGAGACCCGCCGCGTCTCCAGAGTGACCCGAAAAAGATTATAGGAGCCGTACACGAATCCGCCGGGCATTCCCTCCGCCTCGTCACGCTGCGGGTGGCCGACCGCGTTGAGCACCGGGTTGGCCGGGTGGGGACGATCGGACGAGAAGATCAACTCGTTCGAATTCGGCAGCCAGGTCGGGTCGGAATCATCAAAGCGGTCGTCGGTGATTTGCGTCACGCGGTCAGCGGTAATATCCCACACATACAGGTCGCGCTTGTGGCCGTCGAGGGCCGCGAAAGCTATTTTCGTGCCGTCGGGCGACCATGCCGGTCCGACAATATTGTAGTAGTCGAACCGCTTGCGCAGGTAAATGTCGTCGTTGTCGAGGCTGTACAGGTAAATGCCGTCAGTGCCCCCGGATTTTGCCACGAAAGCCAGCGAGCGCCCATCGGGGGAAAAAGACAGTCCGCTGACATACGAATGCAGCGATTCCAGATCTCCGGAACGCGACGCTTTCACCAGGCGCTTGAGATGCTCGCCGTCGATCGCTGAAATAAGCACGATCTCGGTGTAGTCGGATCGATCCGTGAATATGGCCAGCTTATCGCCGTCGGGTGAAAACGCGGGCTTCTCGTTGAAATACGAGCCGTCTTCGCCCGAGCGCGTCAACTGCTTGGCAAACTCATCCGGTTCCTTACGCTTGTTGATCTCCGGCCAGTACCGGCGTTTCATCTCCTTTTCGAAGTCCTTCCAGAATTCCTCCTGGTCCTGGTTGATCGAGGCCTTCATGGCCTTGTCCATGGTCAGGTAGATCTTGCCCTTCTGGAGGATCTCGCCGATTTTCTTGTCGCCGTACCTGTCCGCGAGATACTTCACCATCGACTGTCCCTGTCGATAGGCGAGATACCCGCTGATGTACAGCGGCGGCGTCAAATAGCCGTTGATGGTCGCGTCGCGCATGAACATGTCCGACCAGTAGTCCCAGCCCCGCATGGACAGATACTCCGCCATTCCCTCCGAGAACCACAAGGGCATATCAAACAGGCGCTGGCGCGAGATCAGCGACGTGAACATGTTGCCGTAGAGCATGTCGTACTGGAAACCGTGGACAAGCTCGTGGTGCAGCGTATGACGAAAGTCCGAGTAGGATCCGTTGAACGGAAGCACGATTCGGCTCTTGAATGCTTCGGTGAATCCCGCCACCCCCTCCGGCAACAGGCCGGAGATGATGTTCGTCTGCTGAAAATCGTTATGCGAGTTGTACACGAAGACCGGGATACGCCGCTGCAGGCGATAGATCAGCGCGTTGGAAATCTCGACATACGATGATTCCATCACGGCGGCCGCAAATTTCGCCGTGGGGTACGCGTTTTCGTAGAAATAGATGTCGAAGTGCCGGGTCTGGATATAACTCCATTCGAAATCTTTGTACCGAACCTTGTTCTTGCCGAAATAGGTCTCCTGTGCCTGCGCAGCCGCAGACAACAGCAGGGCCAGGACCAAAACGTATGTCAGTTTCTTCATCATGTGCCGTGTCCTTTTGCATAACGACGACCGAACCGGCGAAAACGTCTACCGGCAGAGTCGTCTTTCTGACCTGTCCTTAGCCCATGTCGGTATAAGAACCTCATCTTTCCTGTTATCGGTTACATCGGCTGTCGACTTATGTCCGCGCCCAGTCCGGCCAGTTTTTCCTCGAGCCGGTCGTATCCCCGGTCAATATGATAAACACGGAGAATCTCGGACTTGCCTCGGGCGCTCAGGCACGCCAGCGTGATGCCGGCTCCGGCGCGAATATCCGGCGCCATAACTTCCGCCCCCTGCAGATACTCAACGCCGTTGACAACCGCCTCCGAACCGGCAACCTGAATGTCTGCCCCCAACCGCCGGAACTCCATCGCGTGGGAGAACCTATCTACGAAAACAGTCTCTTTGATATGGGATGTTCCGGAGGCCGTACTCGCAGCCGCCACCATGCACGCCTGCAGATCGGTGGGAAACCCCGGAAAGGGGAAGGTTGTCAGATTGACGGGAGCCAGCCGCTTGGGGCCCGTCACCCTGATACGTTTCTTCTGCGACACAACCGACGCCCCCATCTCGGCAAGTTTGCGCAGGACCATAGTGAGCTGCTCCGGTTCAATCCCGGACACTTCGACATCGCCGCCCGTCATCGCCGCCCCGATCAGGTACGTGCCGGCTACCAGTCGATCGCCCGAAACGGTATACTCGACCGGCTTGAGCGAACGCACCGGCTCGACCGTGATCGTTGGTGTGCCGGCGCCGTGTATCTTCGCTCCGGACTTATTCAGGAAACCCGTGACATCGACCACTTCCGGGTCACAGGCAGCGTTGATAATGGTCGTTTTGCCCTTCGCACATACCGCTCCGTAAAGCAGATTCTCGGTTCCCGTATGCGACGGCCGGTCGAAATAGATGATATCACCTTTCAGCGGCTTGCCTCGGGCGATGATATAGCCGCCCTTTTCCTCGATCTCCGCCTGCATCGCCGCAAACGCTTTGATGTGAAAGTCGACCGGGCGTGCACCCAGCGAACACCCCCCCGGCAGCGAGACCCTGGCCTCGCCGAGGCGCGACAAAATCGGACCGAGCACCAGAAACGACGCCCGCATCTGCCGCATCAACTCGTACGGAGCCGTGTTGTTGGTCAGCGTGGCGGCGTTGATCGTCACCACCGCTGCGCCCGGATCGTACGTAATCTTCGCCCCGAGGTGTTCGAGCACCTTGATAAACGTGTTGATGTCGCGGAGCGGCGGGACGTTTTTGATAACGGTCTCTCCCCGTGAGACCAGCAGCGCCCCCGCCATGATCGGCAGGGCCGCGTTCTTCGATCCGTCCGTCCGTACACTGCCCGACAACACCGCCGGACCCTTGATCACAAACTTGTCCATGTCTGTTTTATCCCCGTGCGACGGCGCGCGCCGTCGAATGAAATCCGTTGCTTCTCAATACCGCGCAGTATGTGCCTCGCGCCCGCCAAAAAAAAGAGAAAAACTCAGGTCGTGTACCGGAGAGTAACCCGTACGTACATCAGGTGTCGGCACTGCTAATCGCCTGCTGTCTCCGGCCGGCCGCTCGCCAGCACGATCGTCAGGCTGACATCCTGCTTCTCCGCCGTCAGCATCCGTTCACCCGGCGGCCCTCCCATGCCGCCCGGTCCTCCGGGCGGACCGCCGCCGTCAAACGTTCCGCCCCCCGGTGGGCCGCCCATCATGCCGCCGCCCAAGCCGCGACCGGGACGGTCCTCGGGCATCCCGCCCCACTCGGCCCTCAAACCGATTGCGGCGCCCGGAGCTGCCCCCAGTCCGTAATACCGCACCTCGGTTTCCGCCAGGGGAATACTGCATTCATAACAATACATGCCGTGATCCATCGCAAACGCCACCATCGGGCCCACCGACCCGTCCGAGGCTATCGGCATTCTGGCTATCCGGTCTTCGATCTCGATCTGCAACTGCGGCTCCCGTTCGCGCACCGGCAGCTCATCGGCAGTTTCGTTACCCGCTGTCGTCCGCCGTCGGGAGCCGTCGCCTTCAACGCCCGGCCCGAGCGCCCGAAAGTGCTCCGGCGAGGGTCCCCCGTTGTAGTTCAGCGTGACCGTGTTGTCGCCGCCCTCCGGATCGAACCGCAGCGTCAGTCCGGACATCCGGATCGATCGCGCCCACCGGGGATCGCCGAACCGGAAAAGGATATACAGCCGCTCCGAGTCGTTGGCGAGGCCGAGCACGATTTTCTCTTCCTCGAAATACCTCGTTGTCAGATCGCGCCAGTCCGATGACTGTCCGTCGACCGTAATCGGCTCATCCGCCCAGTGCACCGGAATGGCGCTCTCTTTGCAGCCCGAGGTCGGCGCCACTGTCGCCGCCAGGGCAACGGCCGTCACCAGCCGACCGACCCTCATACCCATAAGCATCCCCTGCGTGTGTTTGGTGTAGAGGCTTTCCTGTTATACTCCGGCGGACATGACGCGGCGATATCGGCATCCGGATTACCGATATAGACAGACTGGCGCCGCGTTTGGATTAATGGGAAATCGCGCCGGGGAAAACTACCGGTTGATCGCTTCGGCGGCCGTGTCCCTGACCATATCGAACGCATTGCGTACCCGCGCGAAAAATTCCAGCGACTCCGGGTGACAAAAGTCCGGGTTGGTCCAGGGTAGACCGACATAGCGACCCCGCGCATAGATCAGCTCGATCTGGGCGAACACCCCCCGTCCGAGGTAGAGCCGGTAATTGTACTCGTGCGACGAGGCCATCACTACTTTTTCCGAACTCATGATCCCGGGGTCGACATTGACCGCCCGGAACAAGTGTTCGCCCACATGGTCCGCAAACGCCGCTTCGATCTTGTAGCAGGCTCGTTTGAGATCGACCAGCTTCTCCCGGTCGACCATACGATGAAAGGAGAAAAAACGTCTCGACAGCGGGTCGCCCATCTCTTCGGTATGGCGCGGCTCGCCGGTGAACGGAATATCGACCGTCTCAAACTGTACGTCGCCGAATTCCTTCTCGAGCCGGGTGAGACAGTCGGCGAGCGCATCGATATGGCAGTATGCGACCGAGATAATCAGCCGCCCCGGAGGTGGAGTTACAAATCGTCCCATGCAGGGAGTCTGCACACGGGAGAACAGAGTGTCAACAAAAAGCGGGGACCTGCGGGCTTTTCCTATCCCGCCAACCGTCCTTGCGTGCGTGGTGTACGTCGTCGTGCACAGCGTAGCAGGGCGGGTCCGTCTTTGAGCCCGCCGCTACAGTATCATTACGAACCGACCTTCCCGCCCGTCCCGGGTGGGATCAACTGTCCCCACCATCCCGCAACCGAGTAGCCCACCGCTCCGGGGTGGGGTCAACTGTCCCCACCATCCCGCAACCGAGTCGCCCACCGCTCCGGGGTGGGATCAACTGGCCCCACCATCCCGCAACCGAGTAGCCCACCGCTCCGGGGTGGGATCAACTGTCCCCAATACCGCACAGAACTATCACCAGCCGGGGTCGCCCACGGCCTGCTATGGGTTCCCTGATTTGACGCTCGTTCTCTCCGTCGTGACGCACGCGTCTCCTCGACTCAATCCCCCCGCACTTTCGCTACACCATCGACGGTAGAAACGGCGCCTCCTCCTGTGCAGAGACCGCGGTGCCGCATGGTCGCCACGCCCCCAAAAGAGGCAAACAAGAAATGGGGACCCCCATAATATGACAAAACGAACCTATGTGGGTCGGTTCCGATACCGATCGTGTCCCCACTTCACTCGACGGGGGCCACTGTGAAAACGTACCGAAGCGGCTCGGCCCCGGTATTCGTCATGTTGTGAATCGTGTGCGGCGGCATGTAGACAATCGCCGGCGCTCGGAACGACAGCGGCGACGGTATCGACTCCGCCCGCGCTTCACCTTCGCCCTGCAGGACGACAATGATCTCCTCATTGCCTTGTGTGCTGTGCTCGCCGACCGACTCTCCCGGCTGCAGCGTCACGTAGCCGGAGTGAAACCGTACACTGTCATCCGGCTTGATCAGCCGGACATATTTGTCGGCGTCCTTCGGGAGCGGCGTCACGAATGCTGTGCGTGGCATACGGCGTGTCCTTCGTTGCGTAATGATTCAGGTTCCCCATGGCGCCTGGCGCGTTCAGGTTCCGACGCTGTTCGGCAGTGGGAAGCGCCCGCCACCGCGGCTGCTTCCCGCATGAACTCCGAACTGCTCAGAATCGTATCGACAACGCCAGGCCGACAGCTTTGTCCTGCGGCTGGTAATACGGCGATGCGGAGAACAGCACCTGGTCCTGACGGGCGTTGTATTCGTCCACCGACTTGCCGATCCGCGCAATGTCGTAGATCGAATAGCCCAGCCATGCCAGCGCCCCGCCGACCATGACGACGGCCGAGGCCGCTCCGATGTCGTCATCATCCTCATCGTCGTCGAAATCAAACGTCGATGCAATTCCGACCGCGGCCGCCGTAAGACTGGCGGTGATGCACAGGGCGCGGATCGCCGAGCCGCCCACGAACCGTCCGGATTGGTCCGCGTAAAGGTGTCCCGCACCCGGACCGAACGTCATGGCCGACAGGTTGATGATCCATCCTGCCGCCAGCGTGCCGTCATCGTCGTTTTCGTCGCCGCTGCCGATCAGCACGCTGCCGATAATCAGGGGGGTAACCGTCGTCCCCAGTGAGATCAATCGACCGGTAGCGGCCGACTTGTGTGGGTGGTCCTGTGCGAACGAAATGCCCGCCAAGGTTAGGAGCAGCCATGCGATTGCAATCGCGCGCCCGATCGAATTGAGGTGATGTCCCATACTTCCCGTATCCCTTTACTTGTGTGGTCTGTGCCCGGAATTGTCCAGTCCACGAAATTCCTTCTTCAGTATCCCATACCAGAAATAGTCGTGCCAGTGACCCTTGAGATATTGAACGTGCCGGAAACAGCCTTCGCGTGTGAAACCATTCTTCTCCAGCATAGAGTATGACGGTTGGTTGGCCGTTGATGTGCGAGCCTGTACCCGAATCATTTTCAGTTCGGTGAAAGCGAACTTCAGGATCAGCCGGAGCGCTTCGGAGCCGTACCCCTTGCGCCAGTGTTTGCGGCCGAGCCAGTAGCCGACCTCGCAGTGGCGGTGAGCGCGTTCGATATGGTGCAGACCAATGCAGCCAATGATCTGACCGGTTTCAAGGAGTTCGACGCCGTAGAGGTACGTCTGTTTCCGCCGTGCCATACGCTGTGTGAAGGCGATGTAGCTGAAGGCATCCTCAAGTCGGTATGGATAGGGTAGAAAGAGGTAGCGGGAAACGTTTCGGGCGTTGGCGTTCGCGCGCAGCGACTCGGCATCGGAGCGCTTCAGTTGGCGAAGGCGGATGTTATCGCCGTCGAGAGTGGGCAGCATCGGCATAGTACTATCCCCCAACTTCGGGTCAATGTCGGAATATAGAATCTTCTGCCCACGCAAACAAGTCTTGTTGTCCGATTGACTTGGGGCGCACCGCGGCCTATATTCGGCGCACGAACGCATTGATTTCAGGGAGTATGTGGTATGGCCACCAAAGCACAGGTCTGTCGAGCCCCTCGGGGTGTCAGATTATCCTGCAAGAGCTGGCACCAGGAGGCCGCGCTTCGCATGATAAACAACAACCTCGATCCGGAAGTCGCAGAGAAACCCAAAGAGTTGATCATCTACGGCGGTCTGGGCAAAGCCGCCCGCAATTGGGACTGCTACCATGCGATTGTGAAGTCGCTCAAAGCGCTGGAAAACGATGAAACGCTGCTGGTCCAGTCCGGCAAGCCGGTCGGGATCTTCCGCACTCACGAGTACGCCCCTCGCGTTCTGATCGCCAATTCCAACCTCGTGCCGAAATGGGCCACGTGGGAGCATTTCCGGGAACTCGACAAGTGGGGCCTGATGATGTTCGGTCAGATGACCGCCGGGTCGTGGATCTATATCGGCACACAGGGGATTATCCAGGGGACGTTCGAGACATTTGCGGCTATTGCGGATCAGCACTTCAAAGGCGATTTGCACGGGAAGTGGATTCTGACCGGTGGAATGGGCGGGATGGGCGGCGCCCAGCCGCTGGCCGGGACGATGGCCGGTGCGTCGGTGCTCTGCGTGGAAGTCGACGAGGCTCGGATCAATCGCCGGGTCAAAATCGGTTACTGCGACAAGAAAGTACGTTCGCTCGACGACGCCCTGAAGGTCATACGCGAACACACGGCGAAAAAGGCGCCGATCTCGGTCGGCCTGGTCGGCAACTGCGCCGACGTTTTCCCGGAAATCTATCGCCGGGGAATCGTTCCCGATATCGTAACCGATCAGACATCGGCTCACGACGAACTCAACGGCTACGTACCATCGGGCTACAGCGTCGCGGAGGCGACGCGGCTTCGCAAACAGAATCCCCGGCAATACATCACGCTGGCGTACGAGTCGATGGTGAAACACTGCGAGGCGATGGTCAATTTCCAGAAGGCCGGGGCGGTGGTGTTCGATTACGGCAACAATCTCCGCGGTCAGGCCGAAACCGGCGGGTTCACGAAGGCATTTTCGTATCCCGGATTCGTGCCGGCCTACGTGCGGCCGTTGTTCTGCGAAGGTCGCGGACCGTTCCGCTGGGTGGCGCTGTCGGGCGATCCGAGAGATATTCACGTGACCGATGATATCGTGCGGAAGAACTTCTCCTATAACAAGATGTTGATGCGGTGGATCGACCTGGCATCGGAGCGGATTCCGTTTCAGGGGCTGCCCGCCCGGGTGTGCTGGCTCGGCTATGGCGAGCGAGCGAGATTCGCGGATATCATGAACACGTACGTCAAAAAAGGGAAGATCTCCGCGCCGATCGTGATCGGTCGCGATCACCTCGATTGCGGTTCCGTGGCGTCGCCGTACCGGGAAACCGAGGCCATGCGCGACGGCTCCGACGCGGTGGCCGACTGGCCGCTGCTCAACGGACTGCTCAACGCGGTGTCCGGAGCGAGCTGGGTCTCCATTCACCACGGCGGCGGAGTCGGCATGGGAAATGCCATTCACGCGGGGATCGTGATTGTCGCGGACGGGACGAAGGAGATGGCCAAACGGCTCAACCGTGTGCTGACCAACGATCCCGGCACGGGGATCATGCGGCACGTCGACGCCGGGTATAAAGAAGCGAAGACGTTCGCCAAAAAGGCAGGGGTGAAGATCCCCATGCTGAAGTAACGGCCCGAAGGTAGCCTATGTCCGAAACGACAACAACAGTGCTCGTGCGGAATATCGGTCAGTTGATTACGATGGCGGGGCCGGTGCCGCGCCTCGGCGCTGATCTGCGCGAGCTTGGCCTGGTCCGCAATGGTGCGGTTGCCCTGTCCAATGAAGTCGTTACCGCGGCCGGACCCTGCGACGAGGTGGAGCGCTCTATCTCGCCTGCGGCCGACTGTGTCGTTATCGACGCCGATGGCGCGGTGGTGACGCCGGGCCTTATAGATCCGCACACGCACCCGGTGTTTGCGAAAACCCGTGAGATGGAATTCGAGATGCGGATTCTGGGGAAATCCTACATGGAGATAGCCGAAGCGGGAGGCGGCATCCGATCATCCGTGCGGGATCTTCGTACCACACCGCGCGACGTTATCGTTGAGAAAAGCCGCAAGCGGCTTGACCGAATCCTCGCCCACGGCGTGACGACAATAGAGGCCAAGTCCGGGTATGGGCTGTCGACCGAGTCGGAGATCATGACGCTTGAAATCATACGGGAGCTCAACCGGTCGCATCCGCTCGACCTCATACCGACCTTCCTCGGGGCACATGAAGTTCCGGATGAATACCGGGGACGGACCGATGAGTACATCGATCTTATCAACCATGAGATGCTTCCCCGGGTTGTGCAGGGCCGACTGGCTGAGTTTTCGGATATTTTCACCGAGACCGGTGTGTTTGATATTGAGCAGTCACGGAGGGTGCAACAGGCGGCGAAAGATGCAGGGCTGGGACTCAAGTTCCATGCCGACGAACTCACGCCGCTGGGAGGCGCCGAACTCGCGGCGGAAATGGGGGCGGTTTCGGCGGACCATCTGGTGTACATCACGGATAGGGGCATTCGGGCGATGGCTGAGTCGGGGACTGTAGCCGTACTGCTTCCGGGGACGACGTTTGCGCTCGGTCATACCCAATACGCACCGGCACGGCGCATGATCGAGGAAGGGGTGGTTGTTTCGCTCTCGACCGACTGTAATCCCGGCTCGAGTTACACGGAGAACCTGTCACTGATCATCTCGATCGCTGCCTTGCGGATGAAAATGACGGCGGCTGAGGCCATCTCTGCGGTTACCGTGAATGCCGCAGTTGCGCTCAATCGTGGCAACCGTCTCGGGCAGTTGCTTCCCGGCCGACAAGCCGACCTGGTGATCTGGGATATGCAGGACTACCGGGAATTTCCGTATCATTATGGTATCAACCCCGCCCGGGTGGTGATCAAACGGGGCAAGGTGGCGGTAAACAACCAGTTGACGGGAGTCGTTCATTAAGATGGCGGCGATGAAGAGAAAAACGTTGGTTCTGGCGATCCTGTCGGGGGCCGTGACTTTGTTCATCGTCTCCTGCGGTGTGTATACATTTAATCCCCGAGGGTCGTCGAGTATCCGAACGATAGCGGTCCAGCGGTTCGAGAACAAAACCGACCAATTTGGTCTGACCGACCGGTTGACCGAGATTGTGATTGATGCGTTCATCGCCGACGGTAACATCAAGGTGGTGTCCGCCGAGGCCGCCGATGCCGTTCTGGTGGCGACACTGACCAGCTACAGCCGGGTGGCGTTCCAGTTTGATGAAAACGACAACGTTCAGACGTATAAGGTTTTGCTGGATTTCGACGTTTCGCTGATCAACCCGTCGGACCAATCCGAAATCTGGAAAGAGCGCATGCCCCAGGAAGGGATCTACGCCGCCGACTCGGAAACTGAAGAAGACGGCCAGCAGCGGGCCGGGCAGCGACTGGTGGAGTCGATAATCAACAAGACGACCAAGGCGTGGTAAACTGTGCTTGGTTAAGTCCGATCGAAAGGGTATATATAGAAACCGTTGGCAACGCTGAAGCTGAATAGAGTTTCCAATCGAAGGGCTGGCGCATGACTGTTACCTGTGTACGTCGGACAATCTTACCGGTACTTGGTGTGTTCCTGTTGCTGTGCGGATCGCTGATCGCCCGCGAAGCCAACTCCAACGCCGGGACATCGGGATTCGCTTTTCTGAAAATCAACACCGGGGCGCGCGCCACCGGTATGGGTGGGGCGTTCACCGGACTCGCCGACGATGAGACCGCGCTCTATTATAACCCCGCGGGAATCGCCTCTCTCGAAGGGCGTCACTACCTCGCCGAGTACCATAATTACTTCAGCGATCTGCAGAACGGAATGGTTGGCTACCTCCATGAGGTCCGGTACGGGACTGTTATCGGAGCATACCTCAGTTATCTCGACTACGGCGAGTTCACCCGCACCGACGAAGCGGGCAACGTTCTCGGCGAATTCGGAGGGGGGGATATGGTGTTGGGACTGTCGGCGGCGACAACCCGAGGCGAAAGCTATCGGTTCGGCGCAACGTTGAAGTTCATCTACGAGACAATTGAAGATTATTCCGCAACGGGAGTCGCGCTCGATCTGGGGGCGAGGTACAACACGTTCCGGGGCCGCTATACAGCCGGCCTGGCCATTCAGAATCTCGGTGTCCAGCTCTCCAGTCTCGGCGAACAGAAGGATGACCTTCCGCTGATGGTGCGGGCCGGCGGCTCGGCGACCCCCAGGGGGCTGCCGATGACGATTGCCGGCGATGTGATTGTCCCCGTGGACAACGATATCGATTTTGCGGTCGGAGCCGAGTACTTCGAGTTCAAGCCGTTGTATATTCGGGCCGGCTGGAACAGCTTTGGTTCAAACTACAAGGCCGACGGAACGGAAGATACGTGGGCGGGTTTCGCCTTCGGCGCCGGTTTTGATCTCAGAAAAATGCATATTGCCTACGCGGTCACGTTGGCCGCGGATCTGGGCGAAAGCCACCGGATAACCTTAACGGGGGGGTTTTAAGACCATGACATACCAAAGACGACTTTCTGCGGCCGTTTTGTGCTCGGCGGTGTGCGCTATGACACTGCTGGGCGGATGCGGCGGCGCCTCATCGCCGGACAATCCCAAGGAAACGGTGATTGCCGTCTTCGGGGCGATGGAGCGTGATGACAAGGCCGCGCTGGCCCATCTGCTCGACCTCACGGAACTGATGCGCGACACCGGGCAGGACTATGCCCTCGGATCGGACTCGGCGCGCGTGTTTACCTCACCGCAGCAGATTCTGGATGATCTGACCGGCGAGGGACTCACCAAGCGACGCTGGTTCTCCATGCAGCGTATTATCAACGAGACCGAGGTTATGGGTGAAACCGCGGCTGTTCAGGTGACCTTTCAGGACAAAGAGCGCGGAATCGCCTATCTGACCAAATTCGGCGTTCATCAGGTCAACGGAAAGTGGAAGGTCTACTCGTTCAAGACCGAGTCTGCCCCCGCGTTGGAATGACGACGGTCGAACAAAACTCATGACGCGCGCTCTCCGGCCGCCCGATTTGATGCGGGCGGCCGCTCTTGTGAAGTCTGTGGCGCCGTGCCGACGATCGTAGTCAGGAGTGTCGAATCACCGGAAAGCAATCGGATAAGGTCGTCTTTCTGTTATGAACAATGTGGCGTCGGCGGAGGAGTCTGGCCCGATGTTCGCAGGTTGACGGTGCAGGAGCTGTGGATTCCTGCTACTCGATTCGCGCATAGTGTGTTATAGTGTCGGCCCGGGTACCGCTCAGCAGCGTTTTGTTCTGCACAGTCGCGGTCCGGTCCTCGTCATTATGGATGAATTTGCGCGTACTTTTCTGTTGTGCGGGCAGAGCCGCAGGCATATATTGGCGAATTATTGTGCTCGAGATTTGATAGGGAGACTGGGAACATGAGAAGACTGGTGGTCGTGGCTCTTCTGTTGGTGTTGATCGCCGCGTATGTGGGATGCCGCGACGATGTTTTTGTGGAACCGCCGCCTTCGCTGACGGGCGATTACGAAGGCACGTACACGTTGAGTGTACCCAGTCAGCAGGACCGTATCGAATTCGTCCGTTGGCAATTCCGTGCGGACTCGTATATCATGCGGTTCGACACGACGGTCGACGGCAACGACCCGATCAGCTGCAATTCACTGGGCAACTATACGCTGGCGAACAATGTCGAGCTTGAAGTGCTCGATCCGGACCTTGACGGTGGTATCGCAGGATCGGCGTGCGACCAGTCGCTGGTTCCCCAGGGTGTATATGGTCTCGATCAGTCGACAGCGGGCGTTGTGTTTATGCGTCAGGTGAGGGGCGACACCACGTTCGAGATACGGCTCGAGGGTCCGCTGAATTAACCTGATTCGCTCCGGTAGATAATTTCAAACCCGGCCACCATGGCCGGGTTTTTTTTACGCCCATCATTTTCACTGACGTCCCCTGTCAGTGCGGTCCCCGATACTTCCTGCGAAGCCGGCACCGTTGGCCGGTTCAAACCAGAGGTGACAGGGGAACGTGCTATGTTGGCGAGGATAATTTCGGCCGCTACGCTGGGCGTGGAGGCTTACGAGGTGGAAGTGGAAGCCGATATACAACAACAACTTCCGGCATTCGTGACGGTTGGGCTTCCCGATGGCGCGGTACGCGAGTCGAAAGAACGCGTTACCGCCGCCATCAAAAACTCAGATTTCATTTTTCCGGCGAAGCGCATTACGATCAATCTCGCTCCGGCTGACATCAAGAAGGAGGGGTCGGCCTTTGACCTGCCGATCGCGGTTGGTATTCTCGCGGCGACGGGCCAGATTCTACGGGAGACGATCGATGATTTCGTGCTGGTCGGAGAGTTGTCTCTCGATGGGAGTCTTCGTCCAGTACCCGGCGTGCTTCCGATGGCGATGAATTACGGCCGGAACAATGGAATCAAGGGGATCATGGTGCCGCCGGAGAACGCGCGTGAAGCGGCAATGGCGGACTCAGTTCCGGTCTATCCGGTCAAGTCGCTCAAAGAGGCGGTTCACTTCCTCGAAGATGAATCGACCATCCGGCCGTTTTCCGTCGATATCGGATCGGTGTTCAACGATGCGCGGCAGTATCCGGTAGACTTCGCCGATGTCAAGGGGCAGGAATCGGCCAAGCGAGCCCTGGAGGTGGCGGCGGCCGGTGGGCACAATATTGTGATGATCGGACCGCCGGGGTCCGGGAAGACCATGCTTGCGCGGCGCGTGCCGACGATTTTGCCGGATATGTCGATATCCGAGGCGCTCGAAACCACCAAGATACACTCTGTGGCGGGGCGGCTGGCGCCGGGATCCGCGCTGGTGGCGACTCGCCCGTTTCGCTCGCCGCACCACTCGATTTCATACGCCGGGTTGATTGGCGGAGGGACGATCCCGAAGCCGGGGGAGGTCAGCCTGGCGCATCACGGCATCCTGTTTCTTGACGAGCTTCCGGAATTCAAGAAGGACATTCTGGAGATGCTTCGACAGCCGATGGAGGACAAGCAGGTGACAATTTCGCGGGCGCTCACCACGCTGACCTATCCGGCGTCATTCATGCTGGTGTCCGCGATGAATCCGTGCCCGTGCGGGTATTACGGCGACCCGAACCACGAATGCAACTGCTCCACCAGCGAGATTCAGCGCTACATGTCGCGCATTTCGGGTCCGCTGATGGACCGGATCGACATACATATCACCGTCCCCTCGGTGAAATTCAAGGAATTGTCATCGGATCGACGGGGGGAGGAATCGTCGATTATTCGTGCGCGGGTCAACGCGGCGCGGAAACGACAGCTCGAGCGGTTTTCCGGCGAGCCGGGGATGTTCTGCAATGCGCATATGGAGTCGCGCGATATTCGGCGGTTTTGTCCCATCGATGACAAGGCGCAATCGTTGCTGGCGCTGGCCATCAACAAGCAGGGCCTGTCGGCACGGGCCTATGATCGGATTTTGAAGGTCGCCCGGACGATTGCCGATTTGGCGGGTTCCGGCGACATCGAGACCGGTCATGTTGCGGAGGCGATCCACTATCGCACGCTGGATCGCCACCTCTGGTTGTAGCCTCGGTGGTGGATGCGGGCGCGGCCTCTGGGTTCCTACCCCCTCCCCCAGCGCACGCTCCGCCGCCGCAGGCTGCAAAGAAGGAGGATCGTTCCGGTCAGTCGCTTGAGACAACCGGCTTCCGCCGGGCGTTAGTAAACGACCTGACGGCAAAGGCCACGTAGGCCAAAGACAGGATCGCCATTACCGCCTGCACGATCACGGCGTTGGGTCGGGCAACTTCGCCACCGGACAGCAGTGTGATTGCTTTCGGAACGCCCGACACAGTCCCTGCAAAAGCGAGAACGGCCAGGACAACCGCAGCGTGCATTGCGTGACGCCTCATCGTTTCTCGGGTCGCCACCAGCGCTGCCAGCAGGACGGCCGCGCCGAAAAAGGCGGGAATGAGGGCGGTTACGCTCTCCCGACCCAATCCGAAATACCCCACCAGCCCGAGGCCGATCAGAATGACGGCGTACCCGAAAGTCATATTCAGCATGTTCATCGTGTCAGGCTCCTTTGCACGCGATTGTCCCATAGTCGTCTTACCGGCAAACAATCGGCAGGGGGCCGAAGTTCAGCACGATCGCCGAAAAAAACGCTTCGCTCCGATTCCCGTCAGGATCCCGCCGGCGCCGGTCGATACAAGTCCATACCGCCGGGATTTGTGACTATGTCCGGGTGGAGATGAGCGCAAAGCAATTGACAATGTATCCCGGCAGAGTACCTTAAGGCGCAATGACGATACCCACGCAGCATTATACGCGGACAGAGAAGCTTCTGCTCGAAGCGGCCCGGACGTTTAATTCGACGCGGGACTACGAGGACCTGATGGCATCGGTGCTTCGTCTGGCCATCACCGCGGTCGACTGTGAGGCGGCGCTGGTCTTCCGGGTTGACCACAACCAACCCGATGTCAAGATCCGGCTGCTGCAGGCCGATTCCGACCGGCCGCTGGTGTACCGACGGGAAATCGGCGAAAGCGTGGCCGGCTATGCGGCGCGTTTTCAGGAGCCGGTGATCGTGAACGATGTTGCCGCCGATTCCCGGGTGGATCACGGAATTATCGGGGCGAGCGGTATCACGCTCCGGTCGCTTATGGCGGTACCGCTGATCGGCAAGGGCCACATGATCGGCGTCGTGGAGGTCATCAACAAGGTCAACGGCATATTCACCGCCACCGACCTCGATATCATGATCGGGCTGAACAACCAGATGGCGGTGGCGATCGACAATGCCCACCTGGTTCGCGAGCTCAAGCGCGAGGCGCTGGAGCGGAAACTGCTGTACGACGTGGGGATACGTCTGGCGGGCGCGCTCGAACTCAACGAGCTGCTGAAAGATATCATGGCGTCGATGCAGCAGGTGGTGCACTATGAGGTCGGTGGTATTTTTCTTATCGATGCGGCCCGGAACGATATCCAGTCGATCTACACGGTCGGTTACGAGCAGGGAGTGGACGACAAGCTGAATCTCAAGATCGGGCAGGGTCTTGTTGGGCATGTAGCCAATACCGGCCTGGGCGTGATCGTGCCCGATGTGACCCGCGATCCGTACTATATCTCCGTGCACGATGAAACGCGCAGCGAAATCGCGGTGCCGATCAAGGTGGGCGATCGGGTGATCGGCGTGATCAATCTCGAGTCGAATGAGCTCGACGCTTATGATGAACACTCACTTTCGCTGATCAACGCCTTCGCCGCTCACGCGGCGATTTCGCTGGAACGCGCGCGGATGCATGAGTCGATGATGGCCGGCAAGAGGCTCGAAGAGCAGCTCAACGTGGCGCGGACGATCCAGCAGACGTTTCTGCCGAACAAGCCGCCCAGGGTCAAAGGGTACGACATTCGCGGCTCCAACGTGTCCTCGGGGCAGGTCGGCGGCGACTATTTTGACTATATCAAAATCGTCGACAGTCAGCACGGACTGACGGTGGCCGATGTGTCCGGCAAGGGAGTGCCCGCGGCGCTGATCATGGCGTCGTTTCGGGCGTCGCTCATCGCGGAGATACGGAACAACTATTCGATTCGGACGATTTGCCAGAAAGTGAATACGCTGCTCGTGGAGTCGCTCGATCCGGGGCGCTACGTGACCGCGGTGTACGGCGTGCTGGACAGCGCCAACAACATTTTCACCTACGCAAACTGCGGCCATAATCTGCCGTTTCTGCTTCGTGCCGACGGTTCCGTGCAGTATCTGCGCGAGGGCGGCCCGGTGCTGGGCGTGACGGCGCACGCCGTGTTCGAAGAGCAGGCCGTGTTTCTCAATGTCGGCGACCTGATCGTGCTGTATACCGACGGGGTTACCGAGGTGTTCAACGAGGACGGCGAGGAGTTCGGAATCGAGCGGCTGGTGGAGATCGTGAAGGGATGCCGCGACTGTTCGTGCGAGCAGATAGAGCATCGAATCTACAACGAGGTGCGCGGATTCGCGGCCAAATCACACCGGTTCGACGACTTCACGTTGATGATTATCAAGCGGCTGGAGTAGGGGGCGGATCTTCACTCGCCTGCGAAGTCAGGCTTCGACAAGCTCAGGAAAAATCTCGGCGGCTGTGAGCGGGACTCCCGAAACGGAATCTGTCGCAGTGCCATCAACCGCCGTCCAAACATCACCTCGATCAGATTCACTGCCTGCCCAGCGTGCGGCGAGGTCGCAGAACAGCGGTGAGCATGAGAGGAGTTCTGTATCCTTCATGTTCCAACTCCTGGGTAACCGGTTCGTGAATGCAACCGACAACGCCGTACCGCATAGAATCGTTACTGCGCCATTTCGAAGTCGACGTTTTCTATAGTGCCCTCACCCTGCACGTAGCGACTCTTCGTTCGATAACCGTCGGCTCTACAATAGATCGTCCATTGGGCCACGCCGAAACTTCCAACGTCATAGTCTCCCGTAGAGTCGGTAACATACATTAGCTCACCCATTAACGTATCTCTGAGGAAAATCTCGGCCCCGGCAAGAGGTACACCGGTCAATGAATCGGTTACCGTCCCCCGGACCGTGGACACGGAATCAACGCTCTCCCTCTGGCAACTGCCATAAAGTGCAAGAGCGGCACCGACAAATAGCAGCCGAGCAAATACTTTTGTCAAAAACATGCTCCACCTCCAATATTGATAGCTGCCAGTCAGAAGCCCGTGTTCGCCATGGGGATCCATCCAGTAGTCCTACCAGCGACACCTTAACGGGTACCCCTCCATCACGAAATTGACGAGTCTGGGACTTGCAGTGTGTTCTCTGATTTGACCCTCGTCCTCTCCATTGTGACGCACGTGCCTCCTCGGACCGATCCACTCCGCACTTTCGCTGCACCATCGATGGTGAAAATTTCGCTCCGCCCCTATGTAGAGACCGCGGCGCCGCATGGCGGCCGTGCCGCAAAAAGAAGAATCCCAAAAATGGGGGCCCCCTAAAAATGACAAAACGAACCTATTTCCCCGTAAGCGTCAGCGATTCACATTTGTACAACGAAAAAGTCGTGTTTTCACTCTCCCGCCCCGATAGCGCTTTGATCCCCACCGATACCCCCAGGAAGACTCGTCTTCGCCTGTATGTCAAGAGGTTGATGGATAGGGCGGATCACCCTGGAGAGGCGGCTCCTTCTCCCACAATATGGGTCGATTGGTCTTGTTTCGAGGCCGATCTGATCCTATATTGGAGCAAGTCGCTTAACTGCTGGGAGAAACAGACATGGCTATCCGTACCTACGACGAGTACATCGCGTCGCTTAAGTCGATGCGCCCCAATATCCACAAGTTCGACGAATTGATCGAGGACGTCACCACCCATCCAGCCACAAAACGGACGGTCGAAGGACATGCCTGGACATTCCGGGCGGCGGCCGACCCCGAGCTGCGCGACATGGTGACAACCGTCTCACACCTGACCGGGGAGCCGATAAGCCGTTATCTGTCGATCATTCAGACTCCCGAGGACATGTACGCCAACTCGCGTATGAAACGGCTGATGTTCCAGTTGACCGGGACATGCACGGGTGGTCGGTGCGCAGGATGGACGGCGCTCAACGCGATGTTCGTTACGACCTATGACATGGACAAAGAGCTGGGGACAGATTACCACCAGCGTCTGATTCGATGGCTGAAGGACGCGCAGGCGCGCGACATCACCATGTCCGGCGCGCTGACCGATCCGAAAGGCGACCGAACCAAAAAACCGTCGCAGCAGGAAGACCCGGACATGTTTCTGCGGGTGGTCGAGAAGCGCGATGACGGTATCGTCGTGCGGGGCGCGAAGGTGATGATCTGTGGCATCGCGGCGGCGCAGGAAATCTTCATTCTGCCGGGCAGCGGCTACAAGGACGAAGATGCCGACTACTGCGTGTCGTTTGTCATTCCCAAGGATATCAAGGGACTGACGATTGTCGAGACCCGGCATCCGTCGGACGAGCGAGACTACGAGGACGGGTTCGACAATCCGATCACGGAAGGCGGGATCACGCAGGCGTTCCTGCTGTTCGAGGACGTGTTTATCCCGAAAGAGCGCGTGTTTATGTGCGGCGAGTCGAAGTTTTCGGGCCCGGCGGTGATGAACTTTATCGGCCCCTACCGGGCCGCGATCGGTGGCTGTGTGGCCGGGCAGGGGGATATCAAGATCGGGTCGGCCATTCTGACTGCGCGCACTAACGGTTTGTCGGCGAAGGTATTCACCGACAAGGTTGTGCAGATGCATATCAATAACGAGACGACGTTTGGGATGGGGATCGCGGCGGCGGCGCTGGGCAAAAAACACCCATCGGGGGCCTGGCAGTGCAACCAGCTTCTGTCGAACGTAAACAAGGTGCATGTGGCTACGCTGCCGTATCAGACGTCGGTGCTCGCGCAGGATATCGCGGGGGGAATCGCCGAGACGGGGTGTATGCCGTCGTACAAGGATTTCCAGTCCAAAAAGTACGGCCATCTGATACAGAAATACATGAAAGCCAGACATTCGGCCGAGGCGCGCAGCCGGGCAGCGCGTCTGGTCGAATGGTGTACGATCGGCGGCGGCGTGCCGGGGTGCATGCACGGCGGCGGCTCGCCCGACGGCGCCAAGCTGATGATCCGGCTGATGGGCGATCTGGAGAAGAAGGTCGAGATCGCGCGCAAGCTGGCGGGTGTGAAAGAGGAGGTGCCGGACCCATCGGGGAAGTGAGGGGGCTTTTACAGCGCCACACCGGGGCGGGTGGGCTACTCGGTAGAGTGAGTGCAGTCGTCCAGTGCGGGTCGCCGATGTTGTCCGAACCACCAAGGTTCGGGACTGCGAGTGCACAGACGTGGAGTCGGACGAAATCGTCCGACTCCACGTTTCGGTTGAGAGCACGCTACGCGGTTTTTCTTGAAACCTGAGCGGTGGTATGGTCGTCAGGTGATACTGGTGGGCGCACCACAACACAGGAGGTTCCGACATGAAATTTCTCGCGCTCGAAATAGAGCTTCCGGGTATCGACGAGAACGCTTATGAGCCTCATCTGAAAGATGAGGCGCGGCGGGTGCATCAGCTGTATCTCGACGGCATTCTTCGCGAAATCTATTTCCGGGGGGACAAGCCGCTGGCGGTGATCGTGCTCGAGTGTGACTCGCTCGACTTGGCTCGTCGCGCTATCGACAGCCTGCCGCTTGTGCAGAAGGGGCTGATTCAGTTTGAGGTGGCTCCGTTGCAGCCGTATCCGGGTTGGGGGCGGTTGATAGAGAGCTGAGGTATGGGGAGCCGGTCGTGTGCGGTCGGTTTTCGGCTGGACCACGGGAGGAGAGTCTGGATCGTCAGGTGGGATCTCGGGCGGCCTCAACCGCCCGCAAGTCTTTCCCCATGAGCCCGTTAGCTTCATCGTTGCGGGTGTGGAGGGGGCGTGGCGGGGGCGGTTGGCCGAGGCGCAATCTGGCCACAGTTTTACAGGTAGGCTCTTGACTCGAAGGATTGGTGTCGTATATTACGGGTTCACCCTGAGGGCCCTTAGCTCAGTTGGTTAGAGCAGGTGACTCATAATCACCGGGTCGTAGGTTCGAGCCCTACAGGGCCCACTTGTAAGGAGTGGTGAGAAAGCTGTAATGGGCAATTAGCTCAGCTGGTTAGAGCGTTCGGTTCACATCCGAGAGGTCACTGGTTCGAGTCCAGTATTGCCCATTTTGATAAGAGAAAATGATCTACTGTCGACCGATCGAATATTGTATGCGAGCCGACCACGGAGGACATCCGGTCAAACACGGCTCACGAGAAGAGAAACGCAGCAGCGCGTTTTCCGCCCGAGGCGGGAAATGCGCTTTTTTTGTCTTGACGGGTAATCCGCACGCTCTGGAGGTGGCATGAACAACGATCTCGAATTGTTGCTTCGACTGCAGGTGATCGACTACGATATCGGGGAATTGGAACGCTCGAAGGAGTACCTTCCCGACATGATCGAAAACCTCAACAGGGAGATCGAGGAAGCAAAGGCGAAGCTGGCCGAAGCGAAATTGTCGCTCGAGGAGACCCGGGTCCGTCAGAAGCAGCTCGAACTCGAAATCAAAACGCACGAGTCTCATCTGCAGAAGTACCAGCAGCAGATGATGTCTATCAAGACGAACAAGGAATACGATGCGCTGGTGGCGGAGATTGACTCTGTCAAACTGGGCATGTCCAACAGCGAAACGGAGCTGATTCAGGCGATCGAGCGTGCGGAGACACTCGAAAAGGAGATTGTCGAACTGGGCGAGAAGAGCGCGCAGGTTGAAGAGAACAACACCAGGCAGCTGCAGATTCTCCAGGAGAAGATCGACTCGATCGGCGAGACGATGTCGAGCAAAGAGAGCGACCGGGGAGCGATAGTCTCCTCGATGCCGCGCAGCACGCTGTCGGTGTACGAGCGGGTTCGGCGCGGCAAGGGCGGGCAGGCGGTCGTGGTGGTCAAAAAACGGGCGTGCGGCGCATGTTTCAAGGCCTTGACGCCCAAGAAGATTCAGGACGTGAAGCGCGGCGACCGGGTGTTCACCTGCGATCATTGCGGCGCCATTATTTACTGGGATGATTCGGTTTCCGCCTGAGCGGCCGGGTGCCCCGATAGTCTGTGATTGACCAGCGGAACAGGGAAGCGTATAGATACCTATGGCGAAGATCCTCGACAAGCAGGCACTGACGTTTGACGACGTGTTGCTGGTTCCCGCCCACTCCAACGTACTCCCGAAAGACGTTGACCTGACGACGACGATTGCCCCGGGGATCGATTTGAGGGTTCCGATCATATCGGCGGCGATGGATACGGTGACGGAGTCGGCGATGGCAATTGCGCTGGCCCGCCAGGGGGGTATGGGAGTGATACACAAAAACATGTCGCCGCCTCGGCAGGCCGAGGAGGTGGACAAGGTTAAGCGATCCGAGTCGGGCATGATTGTCGATCCAATTACGTTGACACCCGACCGGACGATCGGCGACGCGCTCGACGCCATGAACCGGTTCCGCATTTCCGGATTCCCGGTGACCGAGAACGGGCGGCTCGTGGGAATTCTGACCAACCGGGATCTCCGGTTTCAGAAGGATGTGTCGCGCAAGATATCCGAAGTGATGACCAAGGAGAATCTGGTCACGGTTCCCGAGGGGACCGACATGGAGACCGCCAAAGAGATTCTGCACAAGCATCGAATAGAGAAACTGCTGATCGTGGGGGAAGGGGATGTCCTGAAGGGGATGATAACGGTGAAGGACATCATGAAGAAGATACAGTATCCGAACGCGTGCAAGGACGATCGCGGGAGGCTACGGGTTGCCGCGGCGGTTGGAGTGGGCGCGGATCTTGTTGAGCGGATGGAACGACTGGTCGACGCCGGTGTTGATATGCTGGTGGTCGATTCGTCCCACGGCCACTCGGAGGGCGTGCTGAAGGCTGTCGCCCGGGTCAAGAAGCGGTTCGCCGACCTGCCGGTAATGGCGGGGAATGTGGCGACCGGCGAAGGGGCGAAGGCGCTGATCGGCGCCGGTGCAGATACGGTCAAGGTGGGAATCGGTCCGGGGTCGATTTGTACGACGAGGGTGGTCACCGGCGCGGGAATGCCACAGGTGACCGCTATTCTCAACGCGGTCGAAGAGGCCGATAAACTGAATAAGCCGGTGGTCGGTGATGGCGGCATCCGGTATTCGGGTGACATCACAAAAGCGCTGGCGTGCGGGGCGGCCGCCGTGATGGTGGGTTCGCTCCTGGCCGGGGTTGAGGAATCCCCGGGCGAGACCGTGCTGTATGAAGGCCGGTCGTTTAAGATATATCGCGGGATGGGTTCGGTCGGCGCAATGAAGGCCGGCTCATCCGATCGGTACTTTCAGGACTCCACGGAGGAGGCATCGAAGCTTGTCCCGGAGGGAGTCGAAGCCCGCGTGCCGTATAAGGGCAAGCTGGAGGATTTGGTGTTCCAGCTGGTGGGCGGAATACGGGCCGGCATGGGGCTCTGCGGCACGGGAAACCTTGCCGAGTTGAGAGAGAAGTCCCGCCTGGTCCAGATAACCTCGGCCGGTGTTACCGAGTCGCACCCGCACTCGGTCCCGATTACGAAGGAGTCGCCGAATTACTGGCGGATGTAGGCCGGCCGGGCTCCATGTGAGTGTTGTTGTTGTTGTATAGAGAAACATAGGCGAATGGAAGCAGGAGGAACAGTCGCGCTTTAAACGTCAGTTTAGAGTGAGGAAAGTCCGAGCTCCACAGAATCAGGACGCCCGGTAACACCGGGGCGGAGAGATCCGACGGAAAGTGCCACAGAAACCAGACCGCCCGCCGCAGGCGGGTAAGGGTGAAACCGTGGTGTAAGAGACCACGCCCGTCTCCAGTAATGGAGAGCGGGGGTAAACCCCGTCCGGAGCAAGGCCAAATAAGGGAAGAGGGGTTGATTCGCCCCGCCATAATTCCCGGGTGGGCCGCATTGAGCAGCCGGGTAACCGGTTGCCCAGATTAATGACTGTCAGCCGATCGGGTTTCGGCCCGGGTCGGCGAACCGAACTCGGCTTACGATCCTGCTATCCTAAGCCTCTTACACATGGAGGCTTGTTATGCCCTGGGCGCATCGATCAAAACCGCTGAAGTGGGTTCTTGCCCAGGAGCCTGATCATGACCTGGTTGGCCGAATTGTCGGCGAGACGGGTCTGCCGGCGAATATTGTCAAAATCCTGATCAATCGTCAGATCAATACTCCCGAGCTCATCCAGCGCTTCTTAAATCCGTCGATGGCCGATCTGAAAGATCCGTTTGAGATGGTCGGCATGCTGGAGGGGATCGAGCGGGTCACGCGGGCGTTGATGGACAACGAGAAGATCATGATTTACGGCGACTACGATGTCGACGGAATCACGGCGACGGCGCTGTTGTACATGGTCCTCAACAAGCTGGGAGCGCAGGTCGATTTCTACCTGCCGAACCGGCTTACCGAAGGGTACGGGCTTTCGATCGACGGGATTAACGAGGCGCGGGGAAAGGGTGTTTCGCTGATCGTGACGGTTGACACCGGGATCACGGCGGTGGACGAGGTTTCGTATGCGAAGAGCCAGGGGCTTGACGTGGTCATCACCGACCATCATGAGCCCGGCGAGCGAATACCGGCGGCGAACGCCATAATCGATCCGAAGCAGAGCGCCTGTGAGTACGGCGGGGAGTTGTCCGGGGTAGGGGTCGCATTCAAGTTCGCGCAGGCACTGTACCGTCGACTGAACCAGGACGAGCGGGAGTTGCAGGATCACCTCGATCTGGTAGCGCTCGGCACGTCGGCCGACATCGTGCCGCTGGTGGGCGAGAATCGCGTGGTTACGAAGTTCGGCATGCGGCAGATTTCGCGGACCAACAAACCGGGCTTGAAGTCGCTGGCATTCGTATCGGGCCTGATGGGCAAGGACATTTCGACCGGGCAGGTTGTGTTTATCCTGGCGCCGCGCATCAACGCCCTGGGGCGTCTCGGCGACGCCAAGCAGGCGATTCGGCTCTTGTCGACACGAGACGAGCGAATGGCGGCGGAGATCGCCCGCACACTGGACGCGGAAAACAAACGCCGCAAGGAGATCGACGAACTGACGCTGCACGAAGCCCTGGACCAGATGCATGAGGTGTGCGATCTCGAGAACGACCAGGCGATCGTGCTGGCGGCCGAGGGCTGGCACCAGGGTGTGATTGGGATTGTCGCGAGCCGACTGGTGGAGCGTTACCACCTGCCGACCGTGATGATCGCGATATCCGACTCGGAGGGGAAGGGTTCGGCGCGTTCGATTCCCGGTTTTCACCTGTGCGAGGCTCTGAAGGAGTGCGAAGACCTGCTGATCAAGTACGGCGGTCACAAGTATGCGGCCGGGTTGTCGATCAAGCCGGAGAATATCCCGGCGTTCCGCGAGCGGTTCAAGCGGGTGTCGATCGATCATTTGACCAAAGAGGATATCGTTCCGAAACTGCATATCGACCTCGAGATCGAGCTGAGCGAGATCGACGACGACTTCATGCACGCGATCGAGGCGTTTGCGCCCTTCGGCCCGCAGAACCTTCGCCCGGTGTTTCTGACCCGCAACTGCGAGGTACTCGGTCAGCCCTACGTGGTCGGCAACAACCACCTGAAGATGCGGGTGCGCAAGGGAGACGCGGTGTTCGATGTGATCGGGTTCGGGTTCGGCGATAAGGCGCAGGTTATCTCCGACAAGGGATGTCTGGTCGATATCGTGTACGCGGTGGAGTACAACACGTACAACGGTCACACGCATATCCAGATCCGCCTGCGCGATATCAAGCTGACGGCGGGAGATATGTCTCCGGGGTACGTGTAAGCCATGACGGTACTGGAACGTTTTTACGAGGGAGACATCCGGGCGCTGTCGCGGCTGGTGTCGCATGTCGAGAATCGAACCGACGGTTATCTCGACGTCCTGAGTCGGCTGTACGAGAAGGTCGGTGGTGCGATACGAATCGGTATCACCGGGCCTCCCGGGGCGGGGAAGTCGACACTGGTCAACTGCCTGGCTCACCGGCTGCTGAGAGACGGTCTCAAAGTCGGCGTAATCGCAGTCGATCCGACGTCGCCGTTCACGGGCGGTGCGCTGCTCGGCGACCGGGTGCGTCTGGCCGACTTCCCCACCGATGGGTCCTTCTACTTCCGCTCCATGGCGACACGGGGAGCGAGCGGCGGGCTGGCCGGAGCCACCGACAACGTCACGATTCTCTATGACGCTTTTGGATTCGACGTCACGCTGCTGGAGACGGTAGGCGTCGGTCAGGTGGAACTGGATATTGTCGATTCCTGCGATACGGTTGCCGTGATTGTCGTTCCGGAGTCGGGCGACTCGGTCCAGACGATGAAGGCGGGGCTGATGGAGATAGCGGACCTGTTCTGCGTCAACAAGTCAGACCGTCCCGGCGCCGACCGCATTCTCTCCGAGCTGCGACAGATGCTGAAAATGCGAAAACTGTCGCCGGATCAATGGTCGGTTCCGGTGGTAAAGACGATCGCCACCAGCACGGAGGGGATCGAGGAGCTGCACGGTACGATCACGAAGCACCGCGAGCACATGCAGGCGGTCGGGGCTTTCGAGCAGCGCCGGCGCCGGCAGATTCGCAAGAAACTCACGCGTATCCTGCAGGTCAGGTTCAGCCGAATGGTCGAGGAACGTCTGCCGGAGTCGACCAATATCGAACAGGTGATCGAAGATATTTACGAGGGGAAGACCGACCCGTTCACGGCGAGCGACCGCATCCTGAAGATCTCACTCAATCACTTCTCGGCCATGTGAAGCGGTTGTTGAATCCGCGTTAGTAAACTGCCTTTGACATCATTGCCGCAGCGCGATACATTGCGGCATGGATCAGCCGACATCCGCTCATCCCGACATTTCCATCGTGGTGCCGCTTTTGAACGAGGCCGGCAATATTGCCGCGCTGGAAGGCGCACTGCGGACGGTACTTCAGCCGATGCAGGAGACATGGGAGCTGATTCTGGTCGATGACGGTTCGCGCGACGGCACATGGGAAGAGATCCAGCGTGTGTCATCGCAGAGCGGCAACGTCAGGGGCCTGTCATTCACACGCAATTTCGGTCATCAGAAGGCGCTCGTGGCGGGCATGGACCGCGCGCGGGGTTGGGCGATCGTTACGATGGATGGTGATCTGCAGCATCCGCCGGAGGTCATTCCGGCCATGATTGCCGCGTGGAAAGAGGGGTACCGGGTCGTCAACACGCGGCGGATCGATGCGGAGGGGACGGGGCTGTTCAAGCGGCTGTCGTCACGTTTGTTCTACCGCATATTTTCGGCGTTGTCGGGGATTGCATTGTCGGCCGGCACTTCCGATTTCCGTCTGATCGACCGTTCAGTGCTGGGGGCGCTGGCCGGGATGCGTGAGTCGCACAGTTTCATCCGCGGATTGACGGAGTGGACGGGTTTCTCGTCGACCACGATCGAGTATCGGGCAGCCGAACGTCACAGCGGCACATCGAAGTACTCACTTGGCCGCATGGTTCGATTTGCGGCAAACGCGGTGCTGTCATTCTCGGTGATTCCGCTCAAGATCGGCATCTGGATAGGACTGATTACCAGCGGACTCGCGTTCCTTGAACTGGTCTACATTTTTCTGCGGTATCTGGCGGGGGAGACCCTTCCGGGGTGGGCGTCCTTGGCGGGTATCATCTCGTTTATGTTCGGCGTGCTGTTCATTCTGGTAGGGATTGTCGGCGCCTATCTCGGGAGCATTTTTGAGATTCTGAAGAACAGGCCGCCGTATATCGTGGAAAAGACGGTCGGTTTCGATGAGCGGTGAGAGTCGCATCGAGCCGCGCGCGGTCTGGCCGTTCGTTGTGATATCCGCCCTGCTGGTGGCGCTTCGGTACGGATTCAACTACGGCATCGGCAACCACAACACGTACCTTCTGCATGCATTGCGACTGGTCGATCCGTCGGTGCTCACCCACGACTGGCTGGCGACGATCGACGCAGACTATCACCCGGCGTTCACGCGATTGGCAGCCCTGTTGATGGGACTTGACGGATCGGGGTGGATGATCGGGCTGGCCAATGTCGTGTGTATCGGCGTCGGTGTTGCGGTGATCTTCCTGATCGTGCGCGCGGTGACGGGGCGAAGAAACGCAGTCATGACGTTTCTCCCGGTCGCGATGCTGACGGCCGTGGGATCGACGTACTCAGTGTCCGGCTCGTACATTTTCTCGATAACCTTTCAGCCGTCGACGCTAGCGGGAGTCGGTTACCTTGGTGCGATTGCAGCGTTTATATGCAAGCGGTATTTGTTGTCGGGGGTGTGTGCGGCGACGGCGGGGTTGTTTCATGCGAATTTTCTGGTACTGACTTTTCCGGCATTCGGATTGGCGCATCTGTTTGCCGGTCGGCGGCAATTGGTTCGGCGGCTTCTGGTGCAGCTTGTTCCGTCGCTGATCCCGTTGGCGTTGTTGACGCCGCTTCTGCTGGGGCAGACGGAGTCGCCGAACGCCGCTTACGCCCGTTATGTCTTTCAGCATGTTCAGGCGCCGCAGCACTACGTGCCGATGACGTTTCTGACGGAGTTCATCACGTTTGGCGCGTGGTGCGGGCTCGGTGTGCTGGGCGGATGGCGCGTGATGCGAGAGTCCGAGCCCGGGCGACTGCTAGGTGCGGTCGGTTTGTCCTTTCTGCTGTTGATCGCGATTGCATCGCTGTTGACGACAATCGTGTTTATCCCGGTCGCATCGCAGTTGTACGTCTGGCGTCTTGCGCCGTATGTGGTGCTCATCTGCCAGATATTTGCTGCTGCCGGACTGGTGCGGCAATTGCTGGAAGACGATTTCCCGCTGATATTTTCGCGAAGGATCGCGCTTTTCGCGGTGGCCGCACTGCTGATAGGACTGACGTTTCGCTACCACTACGGCGAGTTCCGGATGACGCAGGTGTGGGTGCTGGGGACGCTTGCCACGGCGTTTCTATTCGTTCCCCAGCTGATACCGCCGTGCACTCGTCGGCGGATTTTCCTGGGTGTGGCCTTGATTATTGGTGTGTGGCTGACCGGCCTGTTGATACCAGCGTCCGAGGTGGTGTCGCGTTCCAGTCTTGTCACCGGACTGCCAGCCGATGAACAGGAGTTGTACGACTGGGCGGCACAGACGCCGGACACCTCGGTGTTTCTGATTCCACCACGTCTCGAGAACTTCCGTTTCAATGCTCGTCGGGCCGTAGTTGTCGACGCCAAGTCGACACCGGTCGATCCGGATCAAGTGGTCGAGTGGTACCATCGACTGCGAATTGTCGCGGGAATCGATACGGTATCAGGGCCGGAGGAAGCGGCTGCGGGTTACCGGGCGCTGGACTCGGCGCGATGCGCTGCGATCGATTCCATCTTTCCCCACGAGTACGTCGTACTGTCAGAGGTGCAGGGGTTTGTGCCGGGCGCGGATCTGCGTTCGGCATTCGCCAATCGCTCCTACCGGGTCTATGAGCGGGTGCTCCGCTGAGGGGATCGTCTTCGATCCGCGCAATCATCGACAAGATACTGGTACCAATTGTGTTAGAGTCTCTGAGTAGATGCCGATCCGGCTTGCGCCGGGGAGAGACGTGTATTATCATACACCCCTGTAATTAAACGGAGAACCAGAGCATGTTTGCACCAAAGTTTCTCGACAAGCTCAAGGCCAGGCTGGCCGAGTGGAACAAAACCGCCGAGAAGACCCGCCAGAAGAAGTCGTTGCCCCGTTTCTTCACCGTTTCCGGGGTTGATATCAACGAACTATATACGCCACTTGATGTTACGAACAGCGATGACGAAGCGTACTACTGGAATCATATTGGACTGCCCGGCGAGTTTCCCTACACGCGCGGGGTGCACCACACAATGTACCGCACGCGGTTGTGGACAATGCGCCAGTTTGCCGGGATGGGTACTCCCCGGCAAACCAACGAGCGTTTCCACTACATCCTGAAACAGGGCGGCACCGGTCTTTCGACGGCGTTTGATCTGCCGACGCTGATGGGATATGATTCGGATCATCCCCGTTCGCTCGGCGAAGTCGGTAAGTGCGGGGTGGCGGTCGATACGCTGGCCGATATGGAGATTATTTTCGATGGTATCGACCTGGCAGAGGTATCGACATCGATGACGATCAACTCGCCGGCGTCGATGCTGCTGGCGATGTATATCGTCGTCGCCGAGAAGAAGGGAATCCCGTCGGAGAAACTTCGCGGTACCCTGCAGAATGACATCCTGAAGGAATACATCGCGCAGAAGGAATTCATCTTCCCACCGAGACCTTCGATCCGCTTGATCACCGACATGATGGAGTACTGCACGAAACGGGTACCGCAGTGGAATACCATTTCGATATCGGGGTATCACATTCGCGAGGCGGGTGCGACGGCGGTGCAGGAGCTGGCATACACGCTGGCGGACGGTTTCCAGTATATCGAATCGGCGATCGAAGCCGGTCAGGACGTGGACGAGTTTGCGCCTCGCCTGTCGTTTTTCTTCAACGCGCACTCGGATTTCTTCGAGGAGATCGCGAAGTACCGTGCGGCCCGCCGGATATTCGCGAAGCGCATGCGGGACAAGTACGGCGCGAAGGATCCCAAGAGCTGGCTGCTGCGGTTCCACACGCAGACGGCCGGGTGTTCGTTGACCGCGCAGCAGCCGGAGAACAATATCACGCGCACGGCGATCCAGGCGCTCTCGGCGGTGCTGGGCGGGACGCAGTCATTGCATACGAATTCGATGGATGAGACACTGGCGCTGCCGTCGGAAAAGGCGGCGCTGATCGCGCTTCGCACGCAGCAGGTAATCGCGTATGAAACCGGAGTGGCGAACACGGTCGATCCGCTGGCCGGGTCGTATTTTGTCGAGGCCCTGACCGACCAGATGGAAGCCGAGTGCGAGAAGATCTTCACCGAGATCGAAGAGCGCGGGGGGGTGCTCGAATGCATCGAGCAGGGGTATTTCCAGCGCGAGCTGGCCAAGTCAGCCTACGCGCATCAGACCGAGCTGGAGACCAACGAGCGGGTGATTGTCGGTGTGAACAAGTTCGTGCTCGAGGATGAAGAGATCGAGATACCGGTGCTCAAGATCGACCGGAAGGTCGAGCAGGAGCAGGTAGCGTTCGTGAAGAAGGTGCGCGCGGAGCGCGACAATACCAGGGCGCAGGCGGCGCTCGAGACGCTTCGTGCGGTCGCCAAGGGTCAGGGCAATACGTTCGAAGCGATATTGGAATGCAGCCGGGCGTACTGCTCGGTGGGCGAGATGTGCGACGTGCTTCGCGAGGCCTGGGGCGAGTACTCCGAGAGCGCGGCGGCGATGCAGGTGTCGTAAGCGAGTCGATGATGTATCTTCGGGACGTCGGCACGTCACGGAGAGCTGGAGAATACGAGCCAACGATCACATGCCGGGTCATGTGACAGATGGACGGATGCAATGGACAAAAGAATCAGAGTACTGTTGGCAAAGCCCGGTCTCGACGGTCACGACCGGGGGATAAAGGTCATCGCCGCGGCGTTTCGCGACGCCGGGTTTGAAGTCATCTACACGGGTCTTCGCCAGACCCCGCAGATGATCGTGCAGGCCGCCATTGAAGAGGACGTGGACGCGATCGGCGCGTCGATTCTGTCGGGAGCGCACATGACGCTGTTCCCGGCGATACTCGATGAGATGAAGAAGAAAGACGCCGCCGACATCATTCTGTTCGGGGGTGGCATCATTCCCGAGGACGACAAGCAGGAACTCGAGAAGATGGGAGTCTCCCGCGTGTTCACGCCGGGCGCGCCCACAGAAGCGGCGATCGAGTTTCTCAAGAACGCAATCGCGCAACGGAAATCCGACGAGAAGATCATGTAATGTGAGTGGTGTATAGGTCACCTTTCCTGGAGGAGTCACATGTCACGCAACATCGACCCGCGGCAGCAGGCCGTCCGCGACGAAGTCAAGGCTTTCGCCGAGAAACACATGTATCCGGTTTCGCGCCAGCTTGACGAAATGCCGGAGCCGCGCAAGTTCCCGCGCGATCTTTACAAGAAGATCGGCGACGCCGGGTTTATCGGATATGCCATGCCGAAGGAGTTGGGCGGCCGGGGCAAGTCGAAGCTCGAATACATAACGCTTATCGAGGAATTGTGTTATCACGACGCCGCGATCGGACTTTTGTGTGCGGTCGCCGAGCTGGCGACCTACCCGATCGTGCACTTCGCAAGCGATGAGCAGAAGAAGAAGTGGGTGCCGAAGTGCGCGAGCGGCGAGGTAATTCCGGCGTTTGTGCTGACCGAACCGGAGGCCGGCTCGGATGCGGCCAACCAGAAGACGGTTGCAGTAGAGAACGGCGACAACTACGTCGTCAACGGCGAGAAGATTTTTATCATGCACGGCGACGTTGCCGAGCTGGGCGTGTTGTTCTGCAAGATAGAGGGACAGCCGAAGTTGTCGGCGATGCTGGTGGACACCAACCAGCCGGGCTGGAACGCCCGCACCCTGAGAAACAAGATGGGGATGCGCGCCGCGACGACGGGCGGGATCGTTCTCAAGGACGTGAAGACGCCGAAAGCGAATCTGCTCGGGGAGGTCGGCAAGGGCTTCCGGTATGCAATGCAGACGCTGGACTCGGCGCGAATCGGCGTCGCCGCACAGGGCGTGGGTATCGCGCAGCGGGCGCTCGACGAGTCGGTGGCGTATGCGAAGAAGCGCCAGGCGTTTGGGCAGCCGATCGCGAAGCTGCAGGCTATCCAGTGGATGATTGCGGATATGGCGACGCGGCTCGAGGCGGCGCGCAGCCTGACGTACAAGGCCGTGCAGCTGCAGGACGCCGGCGAAAAGTTCGGCCTGGAAGCATCGATGGCCAAGCTGTTCGCGTCGGAGGTCGCCAACTTCTGTGTCGACCGCGCCATGCAGATTCACGGCGGCTACGGATTCATCGGCGAGTTTACTCAGATCGAGAAGTTGTACCGCGACCAGCGCGTGCTGGAGATTTACGAGGGGACCTCGGAGGTTCAGCGGCTCGTGATCGCCGGAAACGTGATCGGGCGATGACTTCGTGGCGGCCGCACGGCCGCCGTGCCGACGCATCGTATGTACTTTGGTGACTTTCACATATTCTCCGTCGTCGAGCGACGATTCAGGCTCGACGGCGGAGTTATGTTCGGTGTCGTTCCCAAGACGCTGTGGCAGCGTCTCGTACCCGCGGACGAGCGCAACCGGATCGAGATGGTGACCAACCTGTTCGTGTTGTCGGCGCACGGGAAGACGTTCCTGTTCGATGCCGGGTTCGGCGATACGCTCTCTGAGAGAGAGGTGAAGATTTACGGAATAGACGCGGCCGAGGGGTCCGATCTCGCCTTCCAGTTCGAGGACATGGGGACAAGTGAATCCCTGATCGATTATGTCATTCTCACGCACCTGCATACGGACCACGCGGCCGGCGCAGTGCAGCAGGTGAACGGGCGTCTCGTTCCGCGGTATCCGAACGCGACCTATATCGTGAGCCGGCGCGAGTGGGAGACGGCCACACATCCCAACGAACGCACGTCGGCGGTTTACGTCCCGGAGCGGTATTTCGCGCTTCGCGACTCCGGCCGTCTTGAGTTGATCGAGCCCGACTGCGAGTTGTTTCCCGGTATTCGGGCCGTGCATACCGGCGGGCACACCGAGGGGCATTTTGGCCTTGAAATCGAATCCAGGGGGCAGAAGGTGTTTTACTACGCCGACATGTTTCCGTCGCAGCATCACATCCCTGTCGCCTACGTGCCCGCGACCGACATCGATCCGCTCCGGACGATGGAGGTCAAGAGGTCGCTGCTCGAGAGACTTGTCCGTGAGAACATCATGGTGGCGTTCGATCACGATCCATCGGTTCCATTCGGCACGATCCAGCGCTCCGTCCGCGGGTACTCCGTGACGCCGGTGGAACTTGTCATGGAGCAGGAATAATTCAGCCGGAGTGAACTCGTGTCGCTTGAAGACAAACTGAACAAGCTCGAATCGATGCGCGCCGAGGCACGGCTCGGCGGCGGACAGAAGCGGATCGACGCGCAGCACGAGAAGGGCAAGCTGACGGCCCGAGAGCGGATCGAGCTGTTGTGCGACGCGAACTCGTTCGAAGAGTTTGACATGTTTGTCACCCATCGTTCGACGGCGTTCGGGCTGGACAAACAGAAAATACTCGGGGACGGTGTGGTGACGGGCTGCGGCCGGGTGAACGGCCGCATGGTTTATATCTTCTCTCAGGATTTCACCGTGTTCGGGGGCTCGCTTTCCGAGGCACACGCGGAGAAGATCTGCAAGATCATGAAGATGGCGATAAAGGTGGGGGCGCCGATTATCGGACTGAACGACTCCGGGGGAGCGCGGATCCAGGAGGGGGTCGTGTCGCTGGGCGGCTATGCCGACATCTTTCTGCTCAATACACTGGCGTCGGGAGTAGTTCCCCAGATATCGGTTGTCCTCGGTCCGTGCGCGGGCGGGGCTGTTTACTCGCCGGCCATCACGGATTTCGTGCTGATGACCAAGGGGACATCGTACATGTTCGTCACGGGTCCGAACGTGGTCAAAACCGTAACGCACGAACAAGTGACATCGGAAGAACTCGGCGGCGCACTGACGCATGCCAGCAAGTCCGGGGTGGCGCATTTTGCGTGCGAGAACGAGGCCGATGCGATCACACGGCTCAAGAAGCTGCTGAGCTACGTTCCGCAGAACAATCTCGAGGACCCGCCGGTGCAGGAGACCGATGATCCGCTCGATCGGGAGGACAAGGCGCTCAACCACATCGTTCCGGAGAACCCGAATCAGCCGTACGACATCAAAGAGGTTATCCGGCATGTTGTCGACGTCGGGTCATTTTTTGAAGTGCACGAGGACTACGCACAGAATATCGTGGTGGGATTCGCGCGACTGGGGGGGCGGTCGATCGGAATCATAGCGAACCAGCCGGCCGTGCTGGCCGGAGTGCTTGATATCAACTCGTCGCTGAAGGGTGCGCGGTTCATCCGGTTCTGCGACTGTTTTAATATCCCGATCCTCACATTCGAGGACGTCCCGGGGTTTCTTCCCGGCACGGACCAGGAGCACGGCGGTATCATCAAGCACGGCGCGAAGCTGCTGTATGCGTATTGTGAAGCGACCGTTCCCAAGGTGACGGTCATCACGCGCAAGGCGTACGGCGGGGCGTACGACGTCATGAACTCGAAGCACGTTCGCGGCGACATGAATTATGCGTGGCCGACGGCGGAAATCGCCGTTATGGGGGCCAAAGGGGCGGCGGAGATCATTTTCAAGCGGGAGATATCGGAAGCCGACGATCCCGACGCCGAGTTGAAGAAGAAGACGGACGAGTACTCCGAGCGGTTCGCCAATCCCTTCGAAGCCGCGGCGCGTGGGTATATCGATGATGTTATCGAGCCGAAGACGACTCGTCCCCGGCTGATCCGGGCGTTCGAGATGCTCGAGACCAAGAAAGACTCCAACCCGCCGAAGAAGCACGGGAATATCCCGTTGTAACGAGGACGCAGGAGATCGGGCAGGGCATGAGCAGACGGATAAAGAAAATCCTCATCGCCAATCGGGGCGAGATCGCCGTGCGAATCATCCGCGCGTGCCATGATCTCGGAATCACGGCGGTTGCGGTCTACTCCGACTGCGATCGGTCGGCATACCACGTACGCCTTGCCGACGAGGCGTATCATATCGGGCCGTCGCCGTCTTCGCAGAGCTATCTCGTTCACGACAAGTTGATCGAGGTGGCGAGGATATCGGGGGCCGATGCGATTCATCCGGGGTATGGTTTCGTGGCCGAGAATCCGGAGTTCGTGCATCGGTGCGAGGCCGAGCGGATCATATTCATCGGGCCGAGACCCGAGACAATCCGGCAGCTCGGCGACAAGCTGGTCGCGCGGGAGATGGCGATTCGTGCGGGGCTTCCGGTTGTGCCGGGCACAGACATCGCAAATGGTGATGTCCGGCACGCGCGCGAACGGGCACGCGAGATCGGGTTTCCGATTCTGGTGAAAGCCGCAGCCGGCGGGGGCGGCAAAGGGATGCGGGTGGTCCGCGACGAAGAGTCTTTCGAGGAGGCGCTGCAATCGGCGGCGAACGAAGCCCGCTCCGCTTTTGGTGATAGCCGGGTTTTCATCGAGAAGTATCTCGACCGTCCGCGCCATATCGAGATTCAGATCCTCTGCGATTCGCACGGCACCTGCCTTCATCTTGGCGAGCGCGAGTGTTCCATTCAGCGTCGTCACCAGAAGGTGATCGAGGAATCGCCATCGCCAATCATGACCCCGGAACTCCGCGCCCGCATGGGTGAGGCGGCGATCAATATCGCCAAGGCGTCGAACTACGTCGGCGCCGGAACGGTGGAGTTCATGTATCAGGACGGGGCGTTTTATTTTCTCGAAGTGAACACACGTCTGCAGGTGGAACACCCGGTAACGGAGATGGTGACCGGGGTAGACCTGGTGATCGAGCAGATTGCAATCGCCGAGGGGAAGCGCATCTCGTTCGCGCAGGACGATGTCAAGCTCACCGGCCATGCGGTCGAGTGTCGCATATACGCCGAAGATCCCGATGAGGGTTTTATCCCGTCGACCGGGGAGTTGAAACACTACCGGATACCGGCCGGTCCGGGTGTACGGGTCGATTCGGGAGTGATAATTTACCAGGAAATCCCGGTCTACTATGATCCGATGATCGCGAAGCTGGTGGTGTGGGGTACGAGCCGGGAGCAGGCGATTGCGAGGGCGAAACGGGCGCTCGAGGAGTATCGCGTGTCGGGTGTACGCTCGACTATCGGGTTCCATCGGGTGATCATGGATAATCCGCGGTTCCAGTCCGGGGAGTTGTCCACGCACTTTCTCGCCGAGGAGTATCCCGACAACAACTATCACCGGATGACCGATGCGCTCGGCGAAAAGGCCGCGATTGCGGCGGCCCTCGACAAGTATGTGACCGAGAGAAAGATCAGTGTACGGACCACTCAGGACGGGGGGAGCCGTTCCAATTGGGTGGCCTATCACCGTCGCGTAAACCTTCGTACATTCGGAGGGAGTCGCTGATGGCGCGTTACACCGTAACGATAGACGACAGGGAGTACGACATCCATGTCGAGTACCGCTCCGAGCGGTATCACCTGACCGTGAATGGTCGCGCGGTGGAGGTGGACCACGAGGATATGCAACGCGGTCGCTCGCTGCTGCTGATCGACGGTGAGTCCCACGAGGTGGATATTCGGTTCAACGGGAACGATACGGACCGTATCGTATTCCTGCAGGGCACGGATATCCCGCTTCGCATCGAAGACTACAACCTTGCGCAGTTGCGCAAGCGGGCAGGCAAGGCGGCGGGCGGTGCGCGGGAGTCCGTGCTGAGCGCGCCGATGCCGGGCCTGGTGGTCGATGTGAAGGTTGTCGTGGGCGATACGGTGAAACGCCACCAGCCCCTCGTAGTCATAGAAGCAATGAAAATGGAAAACATCCTCAAAGCCAGAACCGACGGCACGGTGAAAGCGATTCACGCGCGGAAGGGCCAGTCGGTCGAAAAGGGTGAACAACTCGTAGAGTTTGAGTAAATGGCAGACACCAGAAAATACACGCGTTCGGGCATCCCGATTCCGACGGTGCTCGATGAGACGACGCATTCGGTGGACACGGCGAAGCTCGGGACGCCCGGCGAGTACCCGTTCACGCGCGGCGTCTACCCGACGATGTACCGCGGGCGGTTGTGGACGATGCGGCAGTATGCCGGATTCGGCACAGCGGTAGAGACAAACCGGCGGTTCAAGTATCTGCTGGAGAAGGGTCAAACCGGCTTGTCGGTTGCGTTTGATCTTGCCACGCAGATCGGCTACGACTCGGATCATCCGATGGCGGCCGGGGAGGTGGGCCGCACCGGGGTGGCTATTGATTCGCTCGAGGACATGGAGGTGCTGTTCGACGGCATTCCGCTCGACAAGGTTTCTACGTCAATGACAATCAACGCCACCGCGGCGGTCCTGTTGTGCATGTATATCGCGGTCGGCACAAAGCAAAACGTAGCTTCGGAGAAGCTCACGGGGACGATTCAGAACGACATTCTGAAGGAATTCATATCGCGCGGGACGCATATTTATCCGCCGAAGCCGTCGATGCGACTCATCACGGACATCTTCTCGTTCGCGAAAGATCGTCTGCCGAAGTTCAACACGATATCGATTTCCGGTTACCACATTCGCGAGGCGGGCAGTACGGCAGTTCAGGAGGTGGCGTTCACGCTGTCGGATGCGATCGCGTACGTGGAGGCGGCGTTGAAGGCGGGGCTGGACATCGACGATTTCGCGCCGCGGCTGTCCTTCTTTTTCGCCTCGCACAACAACCTGTTCGAAGAAGTCGCCAAGTTCCGGGCGGCGCGCAGGCTCTGGGCGGGGATCGTCAAAGATCGTTTTGGCGCGAAGGATCCGAAGTCAATGATGCTTCGTTTCCATACGCAGACGGGCGGATCAACGCTGACGGCACAGCAGCCGGAGAACAATATCGTTCGAACAGCGGTGCAGGCGCTGGCGGCGGTGCTCGGCGGAACGCAGTCGCTGCACACCAACTCGTTCGACGAGGCGCTGGCGCTGCCGACCGAGAAGTCGGTCGAGATCGCGCTGCGGACGCAGCAGATTCTGGCTTACGAGTCGGGTACCGCCGACACCGTGGACCCGCTGGCCGGGTCGTACTACGTGGAGTATCTAACCGACGCCATGGAAGAGGCCATACGGGAGCTCATGGGCGAGATCGAGCGGCTGGGCGGCTCGGTGCAATGTATCGAAACCGGCTACTACAAAGATGAAATTGCGAGGGTATCATGGGAGTACCAGCAGCAGTTGGAACACAACGAAATGGTGGTGGTCGGCGTCAACAAGTTCCAGGAAGCGGATCTGGCTGTGCCTTCGATTCTGAAAATCGATCCTGCGCTGGAACAAAAGAAGGTGGCCGCGCTACAAAAGTTGAAAGCAAGCCGTGATAACGGCGCTGTCCGGGCGGCCCTGGAGGGGTTGCGCACGGCCGCCCGCGCAACGGAGAACGTCGTGCCGCATATCCTGACGGCAGTCGAACACTATGCAACGGTGGGTGAGATTTCCGATGTTTTCAGAGAGGAGTGGGGTGAATACCGTGACAGCAGGTAGACTCGTACCGACGGCATTCGCTGCGTGTATGCTGTTCCTTGTGATGTTTGGCTGCGGTTCCGAGCCGCAGGAGACGTCCACGGCGGATTCGTCGACGCCGGCGGCGGAGGGTCGTCGCGAATTCACGGGCGAACGAGCCGAGGACAAACGGCAGATGCAGGCGCTGGTCGACGAGATAATCGAGCGATTCAAGTACTACGATAAAGCGCCGCTGTGGGAGAGCGAGTTTTCCTACCTGCATGATCGGGCGACGTTCGACGAGTATCTCGAGTTTGATCATATCAAGTATTTCAATCCCGATTCGATCGATCACATCGATCTGCTCGAATTCAATTTCAAAGCTGACACCTGCCTGGTCAACGTGGAGGTCGTGTTCGAGGGTCCAACGGGGAAAATCTCGAAGGACTACGACACGTATTCGTTTTTCTTCCATAACGGGCGCTGGATCCGCCCCACGTTCACATCGAACGCGTCGGGCATAGTACAACAGGTCGAGTATGAACGCATTATCCGTGCCGCCGATTCGGCGGCGAAGGCGGAGGCCGAGGAAGGGCTGTAATCAATGAGTGACGCGTTACTTTCACATGCAGGCATAGCGGTAGCCTCGCTCGAAGACGCGGTGGCACGATACCGAGTCATCACGGGCCGCGAGCCATCGATGATAACCGAGGTTGCGGACCAGAAAGTCCGGGTGGCGATGTTTTCAGTGGGAGGCGAGCACGCCGGCGGCCGAGTTGAGCTGGTAGCCGCCACGTCGGCCGACAGTCCGATCGCAAAGTATATCGAAAAGCGCGGCGAAGGACTGCATCATATCTGCATCTACGTTGAAGACATCGTAGCGCGGCTCGCGGAGTTGAAGCGGGCCGGTTACCGGTTGATCGATGAGGTGCCTCGGATCGGCGCTGAGGGAAACAGGATCGCTTTCGTTCATCCGTCTGCCGGCGGCGGCGTTCTGATCGAGCTGGAAGAGAAGAAATAGACCGGACACCGGCGATCACTGCAGGTGTCGGGAATATGCTTTTGGGGTCGTTTCGGCGGGTTGTTCGCCGGGGCGACCCTTTCGTATGAGCAGGACGGTGGCCAGCACGGCGAGCGCTATTACCAGCACGGGCCAGTAGTATCGACGGCTGACCGCAGCAAATACGCGGTCTTCGGCTTCTCCCAGGAAACCGAATCCATCCTGCATGAACACCACCGAGGGTTCGATGTCATGCCAGCCCGACCGAAGTCCTTTGCCCCAGAGGGTAAACATGATTTGACTATCGTCAGGCAAACGATAGATGACTGTTTTGAGTCGGTGGTGGAGGGTGCTGTCGGAAATCGTATCGGTCGAGAGGAATTCGAGGATGAAGCCCGTCCGGAAGGTTTCGTGGTAGCCGGTGTTCGTGAGCAGGCGCGCGTCAGGCAGCGTCAGGATGACGTTGTCGATGACCCGATCGACGGCCGTTCGAAGCTGTTGCTGGTTATCGACCGATTCGACTGCTTCGATGTCGGACTTGAAGACGAGCAATTCCGCCTGCCCGGACTTGTGGAGCAGTTCGAGCGGGTATTCCGTTGTGTCGCCGACGATAAGCCATCCCTCGGCGAGCGGCACGCGGGCCTCGCCCGCAACGGTGGTCCAGCCCGCGCCGGGAGCGGAGGCGGGGAGCAACACGCCCGCAATGACCAGGATGCCCAGGTACAGTCGCATAGACTAGTTATCGACCGTGCGGGCAAAACCAGCAGTACGTAATGGGAGCCGGCCGGGCGGCGTGGCGCGGCCGGGGTCACTTTTTCGATTTGAAGATCATGGAAACGCCCAGCGCAATCAGTGCGATCGGCCAGACGTAGTCCCAGATATCCCCGTAGATGAGTCCCATCTCCCGCAACAACAGGAGTACGCCCAGGATCAGCAGTAACACGCCCAGAAACATCAGCGCTCCTCAGCTCGACAGCTTCATTTGGTTGTAGTCACAGGTATCGTTATCAGGCTAAATCTCTGAGCCGGCGGACGATTTCGGCTGCCACGGCTTCCAGCATGGCGCGGTCTTCGCCATTAAAGAACTTGGGGTGGTCGGAGTCGATGTCGATTTCACCGATGACCCGATCGCCGTCAAGAAGCGGCACCACGATTTCCGAACGGGTGGTGATGGAACAGGCGAGGAAGCGGGGGTCGTCCAGCACGTTGTCGACCACGACGGTCTGCTTTTGCGACGCGGCCGCTCCGCAGATGCCACGGTTCAGCTCAATCACGGTATGCTCGGTGGCAGGGCCGACATAGGGGCCTACTTCGAGCTTCCCGTCTTCGCGCATCATGTAGAAGCCGGTCCAGTTGTAACCGTCGGAGAACCCGTCGATCAATTCCGCTGCCGTCCGCAGGATGTCATCCCGAGTCGAGGCGTTGGCAATCGCGATACGAACGTTGTCTACCAGTTGTCTCCGGTTGGCGTCCATTAGAGTCTCTCCCTGATAGCGCGGAGGTTATTCATGTCGGTTTCCGGTTCCACGGCGCATCCGGGTCCGATGATGACCCGCGCCGGGTCATGGGTCCTTTTTATCTGATCGACAAAAAACGGCATTTCCTCCGGCCTCGACCGCAAGAGCCATCCGGTGTGGTCGACGCCGCCGACCAGGGCCGCTCTGGGCCATATGTCATAGGCCTTGTCCAGTGGGGGGTTGGTCGGGTCGCTGGAGTCCCAGTTGACCAACTGCGGTCGGTAATCAAATTTGGTCAGTTCGCGCAGAAAGTTGTTACTGGCGCAAACATGCAGGAGGTTAATCGCGCCCGACTCCGTCCCTTCGAGGACTTTCAGATCATAGGGAACACCAAACCGCTGGTACTCGTCCCAGGTCAGCTTGTCGTATGAGGCCCAGTGGGTGGTCGCGAAAAAGATCCCGTCGGCTCCCGCGTTTCGAAGTTCCGACGCGTACGCGCGATAAGTCTGGGTAATGGCCCGGAGAGCGCTCTCGACCAATTCGGGTTCGGTGCGCAGGTGATCGATCAGTCGCTGTTTGGTGGGGACCAACCGCCCGACCAAGGACAGCGGGGTGAACAGGGTCATGAGGATCGGGGTTTCTTTTCCGATCGCCCTGCGGATAATCGAGACAACCTTGAGGTGTTCGGCGAGGGCGGGCGCGGAAGGGGAGAGGGGTTTGATTTTTATCCAGTCTTCCGGCTTCTGGATGGGAAAAGAGACCTTGTCGTGTTTTTTGTACTCGTCGCGGGAGTACTTGATCTGGAGTCCCCAGTCCTGAACCATATAGTCGGCGCGGGGGTTCACCTTGATGAAGTCCCAGTCGAAGCGCTTCTGGAAACCGACCATAGCTTCGGCGGTTCCTTCGGCGTGGTGTTCCATGTGGAAGAAATGCCGCCAGAAGGATGCGGCGAACCGGTCCGGCTTCTCGCCGGCGATGATCATCTGAATGCGGTCGCGGTGCGAATACCTGTCCTTCATGCGCTTTCCGTGTCGAGTCGCAAGGTTACTGACGCAAGTATGGATGATCCTTGTCCGAGAAACAAGCGAAACCGGGGCGAAGTTCAGCGGAGGCTGGACCGACTAACCGCTTGACATTTTCCGCAGAGTGGGCCTTACTCCAGACCATGAAATCTGGGCGACAACGGGTTGGCCTATGAGAGTGCCTGCCGTCAGTGACGGTGTCCGGTATATCCTGATCGCCACTTTCATGTTTGCCCTGATGCAGGTCGGCGTCAAGTGGCTCTCTCATATTCCGTCGCATGAAATCGTTACTTTTCGCGCGGTCATATCTCTGGTCGTGTGCTGGGCGCTGCTTCGGCGAGCCGGAATCAGTCCCTGGGGCAACAACAGGCGGTGGTTGATCGCGCGCGGCGCGGCCGGTACGGTCGCCCTCACGCTGTTTTTCTACACTCTCCAGCGCATGCCGCTGGCCAGCGCCGTCACACTTCAGTATCTGTCGCCGATCTTTACGGTCATTATCGCAGGCGTCATGCTCAACGAACCTCCCCGTCCGATCCAGTGGCTGTTTTTTGCAGTCTCGTTTGCCGGGGTGCTGTTGATCAAGGGCTTCGATCCGCGCGTGACGCCGCTCGATGTCGGGCTGGGAGTGGTCGCCGCGTCTGCATCGGGTGTCGCCTATAACATCATCCGTAAGGTCCGCACCGACGATCACCACCTCGTGGTGGTGTTCTACTTCCCGCTGGTGACGGTGCCGATTATCGGGACCTACACGGCGTTCCACTGGGTGATGCCGTCACCGGTCGACTGGCTGGTGCTCCTGATGATCGGGATATGTGTGACAATCGCGCAGATCTACATGACGAGGGCATATCAGGCGGAACGCGCGGCAAACATCTCGAACTTCAATTACCTCGGGGTGGTGTTCGCACTGACGTTTGGTTTGGTGATATTCGGTGAGCACATTGAACCGCTGGCGTTGGCCGGAATCGCCCTGATCATAATCGGCACACTGCTGAGTTCGAGATACCGTCGGACGGAATGAGACTGATCCACGGCAGTTCAGCGGGGACGAAACCGGGGCGACCGGCACAGTGAATTGACTTCTGACGCTTGTACCAACCAATCATATGCTCCGGCAAGGGGATGCACCTTGGTAAGGTGTCGGAGGGTCAGAGATCACACAGCAGCGCGTCGCACGCGGGTGAAGTATGGCAGAATGCGGATTGCTCTCGCAATTTGCGGCGCTTTGTGAGTGTCAAACGCCGGCGATAATCGGCCGGATTGTCGAACCAGCGGGATTTCCGGTCGGTTGTGCATGGCGCTCATTGACTTAATCAGTCCAGTTTTTGATGGAATCGGCCTGCGCGATCAGGCATGCCGTTTGCGATTATGATGGTGGTAATTCTCGAAGCTCTCGGTGAGCATTCACACCATGTACGTATCGGAGAAAGGTATGTTCAGCAAGTTCCACAGTCGCCAGAAGGGTTTTACCCTTATCGAGTTGATGATCGTGGTCGTGATCATAGGTATCCTGGCCTCGCTGGCGATCCCGCGGTTCATGCAGGCTACCACGCGGGCGAAGCAGTCGGAGGCGAAGCAGCTTCTGAAGCAGATCTACACGATGGCCCGTACCTATCGTCAGGCCAATAACACCTATGTTACGGGTGACGCCAGCCCGCAGGTAGCCGGCGGCGCCTTTCCGCAGCTAGGTGTTGAGATAATGTCGAGCGCCGTTTACAGCTACGACTACCAGCCGCAGGTAAACGCGTTTGACGCGACCGCGACGGCCAACCTCGACGATGACGCGACAGACGACGTCTGGAACATCGACGAGACCGGCAACCTCCAGAACACGACCAACGACGCCGTATCCTGATCGGCAGCCCACGCTCAACTCGAAGCGCCCGCCTTCGGCGGGCGCTTTTTTTGGAGTGTTCCCGATGTCATTACTGCGGGACGTAACCGTCCGCTGCGGCGGGCTGGAAGTATCCAGCAGATTGATGTCAGAATGAAGCGTGTCCGGAGCGGGGACAACCCGCCTGGACGTCCGGGGCTGTCTCTGTCCAATTCCTGAGCAAACTGGAAAGTCGGCATAATCCGTCTCGACGGCTCTGCCGAAATTGTCTCAAAAGGGCGTAAATAACCTGGTCTGTGTACCTGTCGGAGACGTTCATGCCGGCTTCTATTCTTGTGATCGATGATGAAGATTCCATGTGCAATTTCATGGAGATTATGCTGGCGAAGGAGGGCTACAGTGTCGATTCCACCACCTCTCCGCCGGAGGGTATTTCGTGGCTCAAGCAGAAGAACTACGATCTGGTGATCGCCGATCTGCAGATGCCGGAGATGACCGGAATCGACGTGCTCAAGACGGTCAAGACGTTCAAGGCGGGGCAGGAGTTTATCGTGATGACCGCGTTTGCTTCGGTAGATACGGCGATCGAGGCGATGAAAGAAGGGGCCGCCGATTACATCACCAAGCCGTTCAAGGTTGACGAGATCAAGCTGGTTATCGAGAAGTCGATAAACCGGACCGCCCTGCTTCAGGAGAATGTCCAGCTCAAGAAACAACTGCAGGGCGATAACTCGTTCGACAATTTCATCGGGACGTCGGAAGCGGTGGCCCAGCTCAAGAAGCTTGCCCGGCGGGTGGCCTCGTCGGATTCCACCGTGCTGATTCGTGGGGAGTCGGGCACCGGGAAGGACCTAATCGCCAAGGCGATTCATCATCATTCCACCCGCTGCGGCGGACCGTTTGTGTCGATCAACTGCGCGGCGCTTCCGGAGACACTGCTCGAGTCCGAGCTGTTCGGGCACAAGAAGGGTTCGTTCACCGGTGCGGTCAAGGACAAGGACGGTTTGTTCAAGGTTGCCGACAACGGTACGTTTTTCCTCGACGAGGTCGGCAACACTTCATTGGCCATTCAGGTCAAGCTGCTGCGCGTGCTGGAAGAGAAGAAAATCACGCCGGTTGGACACACGCAGCCGATCGAAGTCGATGTCCGTTTGATAGCGGCAACCAACGCCGATCTCGAGGAAGACGTAAAAGCCGGGCGGTTCCGCCCGGATCTGTTTTACCGCCTCAACGTCATACCGATCACGATTCCGCCGCTTCGCGAACGCGCGGAGGATATCCCGCTGTTGATCGAGCATTTTATCGACCGGTTCTGTCAGAAGGCTGGCCGGCCGGCCAAGGAGATCGCTCCGGACGCGCTCGAACTTCTGAGAGGCTATCACTGGCCGGGGAATGTCCGCGAGCTTGAGAACACGATCGAGCGGGCCATCCTGCTCAGTCGCGCGCCGCGGCTGGAGCGAGCCGACTTTCCGGAGCGGCTCGCCAAGTCGGAGCCCGCGGGGGTTGTGCAGCAGGCACAGCCGAGCAATCCGACCCTGGAATCGATCGAAAAGGCATATATCCATTATGTTCTGACACAGACTGACGGTAAGAAGGCCGAGGCTGCCCGGATTCTCGGCATTGACAGCTCAACACTGTACCGCAAGCTCGATCGCTACAACCTCAAGGGGCTGTTTGCAGGTAAACAGAAGAACCGGCCTGAAGACGGTGACGGCGACTAGTAATTTTTTGAACAGCGGCTTGGAACGCTACTTGCGCATATAACCGTCGACTAATACGAAATCTCAGCACAATGAGGGTTAGGGATATGCGCAGACAGTATAGCGACAATCGGGGTTTTACGCTGATCGAATTGATGATCGTGGTCGTCATCATAGGAATTCTGGCTTCGCTGGCTATTCCGCGATTCATGACCGCGTCAATGCGTTCCAAGCAGTCCGAAGCCAAGCTCATTCTCAAGCAGATATACGTCAACCAGCGTGCGTACCGTCAACAGTCGGTAGCAAACGCTTATTTCAACCCGGGCGGCGTGGCCAACGCCGCGAACCCCCAGACGTTTGGTGAAATCTGGGTGGAGATCATGCCCAGCGCCATCTACACGTATGATATTCAGGTGAACGGCCAGGCGTTCACGGCCACCGCCACGGCGGATATCGACGGGGACGCGACGATTGATACGTGGACGATCAACGATCAGGGTGCGCTTCTGAATACGGTTAACGACGTCACCACATAGTCTCGTTTCCAGGACAGGTCATAGCTCCATCTTCCGGCGGGCGCTCTCTGAGCGCCCGCTTTCGTTTGTCCGGGATCTTCCGTGACCGGAAAGTCTGACGGGGAAGTTGGGCGAGGTGTAGGCTCTTGCAGAATGCAAGAGGTCTTGCATTCTGCGCGAAGGCACCCGGGCGAATTTCGGTCGGATTTATGGGGCCGTTCCTACGGTCCCGAGCCCCGAGCGAGTGCGTGTTAGTATATAACGACTTAGCGACGTCAAACGTGTTCAAAAAATCCCCTCGGTCGAGGCACGGGTCTTGCAATTAGTGACGCCGTAAGAACGCAGAAGACGGTAACACCAATAACACCCGTATTGGAGGGATTCATGTTCAGCAAGTTCCACAATCGCCAGAAGGGTTTCACCCTCATCGAGTTGATGATCGTGGTTGTGATCATCGGTATCCTGGCCGCGTTGGCTATCCCGCGGTTCATGCAGGCTACCACGCGCTCGAAGCAGTCCGAGGCCAAGCAGATCCTGAAGCAGATCTACACGATGGCCCGTACGTATCGCCAGGCCAACAACACCTACGTGACTGGTGACGCCAGCCCGCAGGTTGCCGGCGGTTCGTTCCCGCAGCTTGGTGTTGAAATCATGTCGAGCGCGATTTACAGCTACGACTACCAGCCGCAGGTGAACGCGTTTGACGCGACCGCGACGGCCAACCTCGACGATGACGCGACAGACGACGTCTGGAACATCGACGAGACAGGTGCGCTCACGAACACCACCAACGACGTGACCACCTAGTAGACAGTCGATTATCGAGTCAGAGGAAGCGCCCGCCGGATGGCGGGCGCTTTTTTTGTCGTACAATTTCACCTGATTCGAACTTGACCCGACCTTGTTCTCTCGGATGCTTCCCCCGCCGCGGCGGGCGGCCTAGCACCTGACGGAACAACTGAGAGTTTGATAACGAATCACTTGTCCCCCCCAATTCCACCTCATTTTCACCTCTTTCACGACCGATAACTCCCTATACCACCATGCTATTCTTGTTGACCTCCAGGACCGCAAAGGGCATACTGACCCATTACTATGAAGACCTGTTTGATTGCAGCACTTCTTTTGATCTGCGCCGCTGTGGGGCAGGCCGATGACCGGCAGGCATCGCCGGAGGAGTATGGTCTGTCCGAATTGACGTCGTACCTCGGCCTTTTTCCGCAGGACATATCGTTCCGGAACGACTACCTCGAACCGGATTCATTCCGACTGAAGATTGTCGCCGACTTTATGGAGCGCCCGTGGGATATGATCGAGTTTCTTCAGGGACTCAGGGAAGCCCACGTTCCCCGGCAACCGGAGATTCTCGCGGCGATCCTGCTTGCCGATCTCGAGCGCAGGGACTTTCCTGCGCGGACTCGACCCTACCGGGCGGATATCGGCGAGATCCAGGCCCGATACAATCTGTCCTTTTCCAACTTCAACGTGAATCAGACGTTGTCCCGGGCCGCGACTTATCTTGACGTTATATTCCCGCGTTCGACCGAAATGATGCTGGCCCGCCTGTCGGTATCGGAGCGTTCGTTTCTGTTGAACGAGTTCAAAGAGCTGGTGACCACGTCGGTGGACGAGGAGTTCATGTCGGCCCAGCAGCTTGACAGTGCCGAAAAGGCAGAGGAGATATACGCCGACCGGTTTGCGTCGTTTGGCACGAAAATCGATATCGATCCGGTCGTGGGCGCCGGAGTCGAGTGTCTTCGTGAACTCATGCTTGAAGTGAACGCGTTGCGATCGATGCTGGCCGGGGGACAGGTGACCGCGGACCAGATCATGCGCGGCGAGGCATACCTCCCGGCGGACGCGAATTCGGAAAGCTATCTCGGCAAGCAGAGCGGATGGAAGGTCGGCGGCCCCGGCAATGACTACTACAACGGGGAATACAAGTTCATTCTCGATTTGGGCGGCGACGACATCTACGATCTGTCTCACGGCAATCGCAATAAGGCCGGCACGATTATAATCGATCTCTCGGGAAACGACGTCTATCGCTCCAAGACCGACTTCACGATAGGTTCGGGTTGTCTGACGGTCGGGATGTTGCTCGATTTCGACGGTGACGATCACTACGACGGCATGTCGTTCGGGCTCGGGTCGGGATTTTTCGGGTTCGGTCTTTTGTACGACGGCGCGGGCAACGACCGCTATGACGGCGATACGCACTGCCAGGGAGCCGGGTCGTTTGGAATCGGTCTGCTGATCGACGAGGGCGGCCGGGACATCTACAACGCCGCGCTGTACGCGCAGGGGTTTGGGTTCGTGCAGGGGATCGGTCTGATCTACGATCGAACGGGATCGGACAGTTATTACGCCGGCGGCAAGTACAAAGACGTACTGCGATATGAAGACCATTACCTTTCGCTTTCGCAGGGATTCGGATATGGTCTGAGGCCGACTTTGTCGGGAGGTCTCGGCGCCATAATCGATATCGACGGTAACGATACGTACCATGCCGACATTTTCGCACAGGCGTGTGCCTACTGGTATGCGGTCGGGCTTATTTATGACTCATCGGGGCTGGATACATATTCCTGCTTCCAGTACGGGCAGGGCGCGGCAACGCACATGGCGCTCGGACTGCTGGTGGACGAGTACGGCAGCGACGTATATTTCGGCAAGGGACTCATGCAAGGGTGCGGCCATGATTACTCGGCCGGAATTCTGATCGACCGCCACGGCGATGACACGTACACGGCGTATGATCTCTCACAGGCGGCCGGCTCGGCGAACGGGATCGGCGTATTAATCGACAACGAGGGGGAGGACCGTTACCTGGTCCGGCGTTCGGACAATACGCAGGGGTACGGTAATCCGAGGCGAGACTTCGGTTCGATCGGACTGTTCATAGATCTCGGCGGCCAGGACCAGTACCAGGGAAACGGCCGCGACAACACCTTTTGGCGCACGGAGTCACGGTGGGGAGGCGGGATGGATATCGAACGGCACCCGCCCGACACGGCCGCCGCTGTGGGGAACTGAAATGCGAAAAGTGATAGCCACAATCGTCATTGCCGCCATATTGGTTACGGGTGCTTTCACTGAAGGGGCGCAGGCACAATTTGATCTGAAGAAGAAAGTCGATTCACTCTTTGTGATTGCGTCGTCCGGGGAGGTTCGGTTTCGTGACCAGAACGAGCCCGCGATGGATTCAATCGCAGCGCTGGGTCGGCCCGCGGTCCCGATTCTGATCGACAAGTTCACCACCAAGTCTGCCCGCGAGCGATGGACGATTATCTGGACGCTCGAGCGGATCGGCTCCGAGGCGGTACCCGATCTGCTGGCCGCTCTCAAGCGGCCGGAGCCGCTTGTGGTAGAACGGGTCGCGTTGGCCCTTGGAAGCATCAAAGACACGGCAGCCACCCTTGGGCTGGTCAAGGTCTGCGGCCACGACAATTGGTCGGTTCGCGATCAGGCTGTATTGGCGCTCGGCAAGATCAAAGATCCCCGGGGAGGCGACGCGGTGCTGGCAGCCCTGTCGGATACGATCGGTCAGGTGAGAACGTCGGCGGTCGTGGCCGCCGGCGGTATCGGCGTGCAACTGGCCGTGCAGCCGCTGATCCGCATGCTGGCTGACCCGTTTTACGGGGCGCGGCTGATGGCGCTTGAAACGCTGGTATCGTTTGACACGTCGGCTGTCACCGATGCGCTGGGTGATGCGATGTCAGACGATCCGCCGATAATCGGGCATCTGGCCTGTCGCCTGCTGGGGCGCCTTGCCACGCCCCGGGCGATTGCGATTCTGCACCAGCAGTTGCAGTCGAGCGATTCCGAGCGACGCACGTTTGCCGCTCTCGCGATGGTGGAGGCCGACCCGCTGGACAACTGCGGCTTTCGGGTGTTATACTTGAATGACAGCACCGATCGTCTGGCCCGAGTAAAAATCGAATCGGCAATTGCTGCCGCCACTGATGAATTCGGACGACCTTGACAAAAAGCTCGACCGGCTCAGCCGGTTCTTCACGACCCCCGGCAATTCTACGGCTGCCCCTCAGTCCGACTCGCTCCTGAATGTCGGGACATATCCACCCCGGTATCAGAAGTTGGCCGAACGGCTCGGCGGCGAGCTGGTGTCCAGCGAGACCGGGGCTTTCTGCCTAGTGACCACGTGTTACCCTTATGGACACCGGTTCGGCAACTGCAAGCTTGATGTTCCGTCCTCGGATTTAACGTTGTTGAATTCGGCTTTTCTGATCAAAGAGAGTGACCGTGAGCACCGGCTGGCCGACTTGCTTTTTTTCGATACGGAGACGACCGGTCTCGGAGGCTCCGGCGCTGTTGCGTTTTTGATCGGGTTGGGCTGCCTCACCGCAAGCGGATTTGAGATCCGTCAGTATGTTCTGCCGGACTATTCCGATGAAGCGGCCTTGCTTGAATCGGTCCTGGCTGAATGCGCCGACCACAGGACGCTGGTCAGTTACAACGGTACGGCGTTCGATGTTCCGCTGGTACGGGACCGTATGATCATAAACCGTGTCGATCGCGGATTTGACCCGCCCGATCACCTGGACCTGCTTCATCCGACCAGGCGCCTGTTCCGTCGCCGCCTCGGAGACTGCACGCTGACCAATATCGAACGGGAGATTTTCGCTTTTTATCGTGAGGACGACATCCCCGGCTACCTGATTCCGTCGGTTTATTTTGAGTGGCTGAACAGCGAGTCGTCCGGGATGCTCGCGCAGGTGCTGGAGCACAATCGTCTGGACGTTCTGACGCTGTACTTTCTGGCCCGGTACATACACGAGGCGTATGTCACCGACGGGCGGTCGCTTGGCCGGGCAGATGATATCTATTCGCTGTCGCGGATATATGGACGCCGCAAACAACACGACCGGGTCGTGGACATTTACCGGGTGATCGATGGTACGGCCGAAGAACTGGCGGCTGATGCCCGGTTGTACCATGCCATGGCGATGAAGCGCGCCGGCCGTATCGAGGATGCCCTTGGCATCTGGGAGGCGTTGGTGGGGGACGGAGGCCGCGAGGCATTTGTCGCCGCGCTCGAACTCGCCAAGTACTACGAGCACCGGGTGAAAGACTACGGCCGGGCGCTGAGTCTGGCACGGCGCGCGGCAGAACTGGCGCCTGACTCGGCCAATTGCCGTCAGGAGCTGGAACGGCGATTCAGGCGTCTCGAGGCGAGGCTTTCGGCGGGCGGCTAATTGCTTATCCTCTCTAAACGATGGAGCGAATCGGCCGATACTAGACTAATAAGGGTCTGGTATGGACAAAGACATCATTACAAAGATTCTGGATGACAACAAGGAACTGTTGTCCCTGCCGCAGACGCTCGCCGAGGTCATTCGGGTGACGCGGAAGGAAGACTTCTCCGCGAACCAACTGGCCGACGTTCTCATGCGCGATCCGGCGCTAACCGCCAAGATCCTTCGAATTGTCAACTCCCCGTTTTATGGAATGAGCCGCGAGGTTACGTCGATGACACAAGCTGTGGTGACACTGGGCACGCGGCAGGTCACGGCGCTTGCGCTGTCGAGTTCGGTTTACAACATAACCGCGAAATGGGGCGCCTGTATCGATCGGGTCCGATTCTGGCGGCACTCGCTCGAGGTGGCAATCGGCGCGCGCATGATTGCCGAGGCGATCGGCTACCGTGCCTGGGAGGAGCTGTTCGTCGCGGGATTGCTTCACGACATAGGAATGCTCGTCCTGGAGAATTCGTATCCGGACGCCTGCGAGCAGCTCTGGACCGGAGCCGAGGTTACGGAGTCGGTCACGGACCAGGAGCAGGAAGTCTGGGGCACGAACCACGCCCGGGTGGGCCAGTTTTTGCTGGAACAATGGCATCTGCCGGCGGTCATCTGTGAGGCTGTCGGCCGACATCACCACGTCTTTCCGAAGGGCAGCGACAATCCCGAGACGAAGGCCGGACAGGTGGTCGCACTGGCGAACATCATTTCCCGATTCCGGGTCATCCAGGCTCGCCCGCGCGATTTGCAGTCGATAATCGAACAGAAGGAAGGGCTGCTCACCAATCTCGGGCTGCTTCCGGCCCAGCTCAAGGACATCGAGGAGTCTTTATTCGCGCGCACGGTGACGGAGGCGGCGTATCTCGAGATAGAGGTGGGCAAGCCGGAGGAGATTATCGCCGAGGCGAATCGAATGATGTTCGAGCAATACCTGACGGTTGAGACGCTTCTTCGCGAGAATCGCAAGATGCAGACCCAGATCGCCCGCGACCAGATCAAGAAAGCGGCCCTGGAGTCGCTGCGAACGATCGCGGTTACGTTCAATCACTACATCAACAACGCCACCGCGATTATCTCGGGCCGCGCGCAATTGATCGAGGCAGGCATCAAAAACAAGCAGATTGCCGATCCGAACGGTCAGATGTACATGGCCATGCAGGTCATTATCAACGCGGTCGAGACGATCGCCATGGTCATGGACGAATTGAAGAATCTCGCGAGTTTCGAGACGACGGTATACCACGAGGGGATGTACATTCTCGATATCGAGAACAAGATCAAGGCTCGTCTCCTGCAGGAGTTCCACGAGCCGGTGGGCCCGCTCGGCTGACAATCCCCGCAAAAAAGCCGACCCGGTTTGACGGGCCGGCCGGGCGAAGAAACGAAACGGGGGAGAGAGATCCGGACCGTTCGTTTCAGCGCTTGTTAATCGTGATGGCGCTTCTGGTGCCCGTAATGGCAAGCCGCGTGGCGCCGCTGCCCAGTTTCAGGCGTGTCTCGCGCCGCTCGCCGTCGTCCGTGATTTCCATCGGAAACGATCCGGCGATCGTGCCCTCCAGTGTTTCTGCGGAGACGAGCAGGTCGCTGTTTTCATCGAGCCAGATGGTAACGGGGCCGGAGAGCGCTCGGACAGTTGACCGGCTGCTCAGAGCCCGGTCGATGGTCAGATCGATCGCTCCGTTCTCATTAACCAGGTCGAGCGGCCCGGCCAGCTGAGACGCCTGGATTGTGCCGAATCGATTGGCGGCACTGGACTTGCCGTTGATGTCGGTGAGAGTAATGGTGGCATTGGTATTCTCCACGCGAACGTCACCGTCGATATCCCGTATCAGCAACGGCTGAAATGAATTGAAGGCGGTCAGATTACCGCGTACGTCGGCGATATCAACCACGCCATTTGAGTTGTCGACGCGAAGGGGGCCGGTGTGCTCGCGCACCCAGATCGTCCCACTGTTTTTGATCGAGATTTCACCATCGGTATCGCGCAGCGAGACCTCGCCGTACATGTTTTCTATGGCTATCTCACCGCGACAGAAGTCAAGCGCGATCGGACCGTACGAGTTTGTGACATGGACGACGCCGTCAACATCGGAGAGGCCCACCGGCCCCATGGTGTTCACGAGCTTGATATCGCCACGGCAATCGGCAATCGCGAACGTCGAGTGATCTCCCGAAACGTCGATTGAGGTCAACATGTCGCTGATCCCGACCTGTCCGAAGGTATTGCGGACGATGAGCGGGTTTTCATCCGGCACCTCCACCCGCAGTACGGTTCGGATAACTTTGGTATCTGGGTCGCTGATGGCTGGAAATCCTGCTGTCACGGAGTAGCCGTGCTGATCGCCCGTCAGCGACAAGGTCACGGCGGAGACCAGTTCTTTCTCGCGAGTGCGTGACTTGGCGGCCACTTCCACCTCGAGGGTAGCCGTGATGGCAGGATCCGCGGACCCAAGCACCTGCACATCACCGGCCTCGAGCACGATCTCGATCGGTGCCGCGGGCGAAGCTACGGAAAGCGACCGTGTAATCACACGAGGCAGTCCTTTCATGGATGGAGCGCCAACGGGGGGCACGGGCGGGACATCGGGCACCACTATTACGCGAGGGGTAGACGGTACGTTTGGGATGTCCGGGACGTCGGGGACATCCGGGACGCGGGGCACCATGACCAGATACCTCTCGTCAAGGCTGTCGCCCGTGATTACCACCGTGATAGAATCGTTGAATACAAACGGGGCAACGGCGATACCCTTTGAAGACACCTGTGAATTGCGAAGGGATTCACGCACGTACAGCCGGATGGCATCCCGGTACTTTGCCTGTTCTGCCATCTGCTCGGCGATGTCACTCTGCACGAGCCCCTCGATCATCGAGAGTTCGACGCGGAGGTTTCGAAGCGTCCGGGCGAGTCCTTCCTCTTCGCGCGCCTGTTGCTCCTTCAACTGCGCTTCCTCTACGCGAAGCGCCGCTACATAGGTGCGTAATGCGTCGGAAAGGGCATTGACGTCAACGGAGTACTCGCCCCGCTCGATATTGCGGCTGAGGGCCTGTAGTTTTGCCGTGATTTCGCTTTTTCGTTTCGGGTCGAGCTCTCGCAGGTACACGCTGTAATCAGCGAGGACCACCCCCAGTTGCTGAAGAACGTCGAGGTACTCCTCTGCGGCCAGTTGCGCTTCACGTGGTATGGAGCGTTCCTCGGCGCCGCGAGAGTCACGATCCTCGGTAAGGGGGACCGGCGCCTGAGCGGCGAGTCGACTGGGCCAGCAACCTATCGCGGACGCCGTAACAATCACGAATGTCAGCAAACTTCTCAGCACGTTCTTCATCTCCAGGCGCGGCCGGGTTTTACCGGGCAGACACTCAAAGCGTCGCAAGTCGCCATACCGGGGCCGCCTCACCTTGTATACCGGCGGAACCGGCGTTTCTTCCCGTCGGTACTAGTACGTATATTCGTACGCCCCGGTTTCAGCCTAATACCATGGACCATAATCGTTTTGGTTCTGGCAGGTTAAGCCGACCACCGAGTATCAGGTGATGCTAAGATAACGCAAGTTGTGAAGGTGATTGCAACCGAAATCGCAGGTTCCGGCAGGTACAACGCGATGCTGTCGGCTCAGCGCGGTGGCCCTGTTCGTAAGAACTTAGCCGGAAAGTAGTTAGGGGACAGCAAAGAATGGTGCGCGGAGTCGATTAAGCCTCGCAAAAATCACCAGGAGGCACTATATTTGCATCAAGGGGCTCAGAATCGCTTTCGCCAGGGGATTACATGAAGCACATATGTATCGGCGCCGCGGTCGCGCTGATGGTTGCAGAGGCGCTAATTGCAGCGGACTTCGACCGACCCGCGTTGCACCGCGCCCGATTCGACCTATATCCGCCGGAGCGGCAATCGGTCCAGTCCGGGTCTAACCTCACCCGAACGGCCGCCACGATTTCCGTGCTCGATGATATTGCAATTTCTGAATCGGTGGCGCCCGCCCGCTTCGATCAAGCCGACGCCGACATTGTCGGTCTTTCCGACGGCGGATGGCTGGTTGTCTGGGATGACGACCGTGATGGTGTCCGGAAGATTTTCTGGCAGCGCTACTCGTTGTCCGGGGCGCCTTCCGGTTCCAACGTACTTATAGCCGGTTCAGTTGTGGGCGCCGATTATGTTGAGCCGAGAATTGAAACCGACACGCTGGGGCGAGTATACCTGTTTTATCGCGACCGGACCAACGGTCTGATCTACGGCTCTCGGTATTCGTCGAGCCTGGCGATCGACATCCCGACGTACCTCGTAAACGACACTGCGGGGGATGCCTTCGCGGGTCCATTCGATATCGCGGTCTACCCGAACGGGCGGGTCGTTGTTACGTGGGAAGAATATGTCTCGGCGGGCTCCGGTATTCGGGCGCGAATTGTCAGCAGCACCGGGACGTTCGTGACAGCGCCAATCCCGGTCAATTCGGACGTCGGTTCAGTTTCTCATTGGGTCCCCTCGGTTGCGGTCGAACCCAACGCGGGGTTTCTGATCGCGTGGGAAGACTATCGGAACGGACATGCCGACATCTACACGCGCTTGTTTGATGGCGCCGGAGCGCCGCTGGGGACCGAATTCTCGCTGGTGCCATCGCCCTTCGATGTCTCCGACCAGTACACTCCCCAGGTGACATTCTTAACTACCGATCAGTACGCTGTCGGATGGGTGGACCTGCGCCTCAGTCAGGACATTTACGTTCAAATCTTCAATACCAATACGGGTCTGGTTGGTGCTAACCGGCTGGTCTCGGCAGGGGACGGCGTCACTGCTCATTGGGATCTGGACATGTCGGTAGATCTCGCAGGTCGCCTTGCAGCGGCGTGGGCGTCGTTTGCAGCTGAATCCGACATTGTTGCTCAGCGGTTTGATATTGACGCCAATCCAATCGACACCCCGGCAGTGCACAGCTCGGCGGCAGCCGGACAGCGATGGTCACCGGCGATCGCCTACGGCGGTCAGGCGCGCTATGCAGTTGTCTGGTCTGAGGTCCTGACGGGGCAGGCCGATATTTCGCTGATGGCGTTTGATTCGGCGGCAGTTCCCCAGTACCCGTCGGAAGTAACCGTCAATGACGATCTTATTGGCGCCGAGTCTTCATCCCCGGCTCTGGCAATCGCCGGTGACTGGTATACGCTCTGTGCGTATGCAGATCGGAGGCGTGACAACGGCGATGTCTATCTGCGTTCGATTACTCATGCTCTGGAGCCGTTGTCGGAGAGCCGTCGGGTAAACCAGGACAACGGGACGGCCCTGCAGAGTGAGCCGGCTATCGATGCTGTGCTGAACGACGAGGCGCTGGTGGTGTGGATTGACGGCCGGTCTGTCTCCGGTCAGTCCGGGCAGCGGATATTCGCCCGCTATGCCAACCGCTGGGGTAGGTTTGTCGGCGCTGAATTCACCGTGTCGGACTCGGCACAGGCGAGCGCAAAGAGCTCGCCGCAGGCGGCAATCAACAGCAGTCGACGCGCGCTGGTGGTTTGGCTGGACAAGCGATCGGGATCGTTTCAAGTTTACGGTCGGTGGTTGAACCCGAATCACAGTCTCGACGGGGCTGAGTTTTTGATATCGGATGGGTCTGCGGGAATCGCCGCCGGATCGCTCCGGGCCGCCACCGCCGGCGACAATCGGTATTTCGCAAGCTGGCTCAACGTAGACGCGACCCCTGTCACAGTACAAACGGTGTGGTATCGAGCCGACAAATCGCGCGGTGGATCGTTCGACTTTGCGCCGGTTCTGGCGGGAGGCGGGTTGAGTGATTTTTCGATCGACGGTCGCGGTGACGGCACCCTGGCGCTGGCCTGGTGCGGGTTGGAGAACAGCGTCAGGCGTTTATACCTTTCGGTATTCGACTCGCTGGGGAATTTGCTCGGGGGCGCCTCCGATATGGTGACAGACTCTGATAATGCGGCCGCGGAGTCGCCGTCGGTGTCTGTCGACGAGAATGATTACGTCAGTCTCGCGTGGACAGATTATCGCGACGGCCGCGCCGTCGTATATTATCAGGTTCTGGACGAAACCCGCACTCCGGTTGGAGTCAACGAACCGGTCGGATCGGCGGCCGTCGAGATCATGAAGACACCGTCGACCGCGTCGGCGCGGGGACGCGCATGGTTCGGCTGGATCGATAACCGGGCAAACGGCTTCAATGTCTATGGGGCGACGACGCTGTATCTGCCGACGGATGTCGATGATACGCCCGCACAGGCGCTACCGGGTTCGTTCGTCCTTGCACAGAATTACCCCAATCCGTTCAACCCCGCGACAACCATATCGTTTGCACTGCCTGCGGCGAGTCGTGCAAGACTGGCCATTTTCAACACGCTCGGGCAAGAGGTGCGGGTATTGGTCGATCAGTCTTTGCCGGCGGGAGAACACGAGGTCGTCTGGGACGGAACCGACTCGCGCAGGCACGCGGTATCAAGCGGGGTGTACTTCTATCGCCTCGAGTCACTCGGCTTCACAGATCAGAAGAAGATGATTTTGCTGAAGTAAGATTGTGACTCGTATCGGGTCGGAGTTATCGGGCCGCTCGCTGAGCGGCCTTTTTTCATGGCACCAACGGCTCAGACGTCGAGCGGTACAAACGCGTACATGACGTCTTGAAAAAAGTGAGCAATGATGCACGGCCAGAGTGTGCCCGTGCGGATGTACAGCAACGCAAACATGACGCCGTACACGGTAATCAGCAGCATTCCGGCGATGCCCTGATAGGAGTGGCAGAGGCCGAAGAGAATCGAGGATATGGCGGTGGGCACCAGCCAGGACTGAGACTTCAACAGCAGTCTGATCCTGGTGAGCAGATATCCGCGGAATGCGATCTCCTCGCAGAAACCGGCTGTGAATGATACCAGTACCCAGATGACGCGTCCGACCGGGTCGGTGGGAATCAGCAGCGCCGTTTCTCCGGGCAACTCCAGCCCGACACGTGCCATCACCCACGCCAAGCCACTCAGGATCAGCAGGGCGGCCAGGAAGAACGAAGCTCCCCAGGCGAAGTCGAGGAGCCGAATTCGTCGGAGGCCGACCCCCCGAAGGCCGGTGTTTTCCAGAAACGCCGCCAGATAGTTGAGGCAGAAAATGGCCCACTGTAAGACGATGGTGGTGACCAAGAGAAAAATGCGCGTTCCTTCATTCAGTTCTCTGAGAAACTCCTGGGGATCGGGGCCCAGGAATGCCATCGCCGGGTAACCTACTGCCACTACGAGCAGGAAGAGCCAAGTGAACGCGGAGACGCGGAAATCAGTGTTGCCGGACTCCTCCTTGAACCGGCCAAACGGGGACGATTCGAGTCCGGCATTCGAATTATCGTAGACCGGGATACGCTGGTAGGAATAGGGTTCCAGAAGGACCTCGCTTACATCTGGCGAGAGGGGGGGGTATCGGGGGGCGATGCTTTTTTGTCGCGGGTGAAGGCCGCGGCGACAATGGCCAGGCCGACGACGATAATAATGAGCGGCCAGCCCTGCTCCATACTGAGCACATTGTGCATCGCCAGCAGCATCAATAGTCCAAGCCCGATCAGGATGATCCCACTGACAATGGGGCGCTTCCTGTTCTTCTTCTCGTGTGTTGTCACCGTTGCCTCGTATTGTCAAAATCAGTCACCGGAACTTTCCGGCAACGCCGTCAGCGAGTGTCCCCTCAGTATACGAAAAAACAGCCGCCGCAGTAAGGGAGTTCTGGCGGTGTTATTTCTTTTGTCGGCAGCTTTCAGTTGTGATTCACATGATCATCACTCGGGCGTGGCGCCGGCAGCGAACGTGATTCCCCCGTAATCGACAAAGGCGGGCGGCGCGGCTATCATCCGGCGTGAAAAAGAGAACTGACGCAAGGAAAGCAGTGTGAGGTAAATGATGTCCCAAGAGCGAGTGATTTGCCGGAACTGGATAGTTGATTTGGGCCGCGATCCGGACGCAGCGCCTGTACTGGCTGAGCTTCCGCGGTCGGCGGAGCAGTTACGGCGCGGCGATTCGCCGCCCGGTGATATACCTGCGTCCGCCGAATGGGCTGAGCGACGGGCCAGGGAGGTTGCCGACGCCGTGAGTGTGGCGCTGCGTCATCTCGCGCCGGATGAGCGTGATTTGATCGAGCGGCTCTATTTCATGGGGGAGGGTTTTCGCGAGCAGGCGGAGGAAACCGGCAAAGCGATCTATCGATTGGAGGGGTTGCACCTGCGGGCGGTTCGCAAGCTCCGTCGCCGCCTGGCCGCATTCGTACAGCGTCAATACGGTGTACGGTCGCACAGAGTATCGGAACGGGCCGCCTGTCCGCTGTGCGACTCACCGGAACGCGCCGAGATCGATGTCCTTATTCGGTCCCGCGATCCGAAGTCCACGTGGGGACGGACGATTGAGGTTATTCACGAGAGGTACGGTATCAAGATTGTATCACCGCAGACCTTGATTGGTCATCTGAAATATCACTCATAGATTGAAGGAGGCAACCATGTCCGAAGAAACCACCACTGTCGAGAAAGTTCGGGGGGAACACTGCCTGAACGTGTTTGTTTCGTATGAACTCAAGGAGCGGATCAGGCAGCTTGCCGCCAAGTACGACCGCACGACTGCCGATATGGTGCGGGCCGTGCTCAGGATTGGAATTCCGATGTTGGAAGGGCTATCGCGGGCCGAGCAGATCATGGTCAGCGAATACGTGGAGCTGTTTCGGCGACTGCGTAAGGTCAAGACGTTAAAGGATATCTGACGATGGTGGGGTCTGTCCGGGGTTGAAAAAAGGGCTTGAACCGCGTATCCCTTTGGCGTATACTCGGTGAACATTATCAGCAATAAGGGCTTATGTTCCAAAAACAACGCACGATCAGGCACGAAATATCGCTCTCAGGGGTGGGATTACACACCGGAAACCCGTGCACCATGACGTTTAAACCGGCTCCCCCCGATCATGGCATTCGCTTTGTCCGTGCGGACCTTCCCGGGCAGCCGTCGGTAATCGCCGATATCGATCATGTTGTCGACATTTCGCGCGGGACCACTCTCCAGGATGGAGAGGCGCGGGTCCATACGGTAGAGCATGTTCTTGCGGCGTTCGCCGGGCTGCAGATCGACAACATGATAGTCGAGCTGGACAACAACGAACCGCCGATCGGAGACGGTTCTGCCAAGCCGTACGTCGATCGTCTGTTGGACGCGGGAATCGAGAATCAGGACGTCGACAAGTTCTATCTCGAGATCGACACGCCGATGTCGTACAGCGAGAAGGACCGTGGGGTCGATTTGGTGGTGGCGCCGTCGGACGACCTTCGCATCACCTTTCTCATCGACTATCAGAGTCCCGCGCTCGGTACCCAGTACACCACGCTCGTGGATCTCGAAAAGGAGTTTGTGGAGGAGTTCGCGCCCGCCCGCACGTTTTGCTTCTTGTCGGAAGTCGAAATGCTTCGCGAGGCCGGACTGATCAAAGGCGGTGGATTACAGAATGCGGTGGTGATTTATGATTCGGACCGGGGACAGGTCGAAGTCGATCGGATCCGGAAGGCACTGGACCTGAAGGAAGAGGCATTCGTCGGCGAAACAGGCATTATCAATGACATTCCATTGCGGTTTTACAATGAGCCGGTCCGTCACAAGACACTCGACCTGTTAGGCGACCTGTTTCTGATCGGCGTGCCGTTTAAAGGTCATGTACTGGCGGCGCGGTCGGGTCACAAGGCAAACGTGGCGCTTGCCCGGAAAATGCGCGACCTGTACAAGAAGAAGCAGATCGCGTCCAAGTTCGGCTCGGGTTCGAGCAAGGTTTTGCTTGATATCAATGCAATCGAGCGAATCATGCCGCATCGGTATCCGTTTCTTCTGGTCGATCGAGTGCTCGACCTCGAACCCGGCAAGCGCGTCAGCGCACTCAAGAACGTCACGATCAATGAGCCGTTTTTCCAGGGGCATTTTCCCGGCCAGCCCGTGATGCCGGGCGTTTTGATATTGGAAGCGATGGCGCAGGCCGGGGGCGTTCTGCTGCTGAATGCGATTGAACATCCTGAAACCAAACTGGTGTATTTCATGTCCATCGACAACGCCAAGTTTCGCAGGCCGGTGGTGCCGGGCGACCAGCTTCGCTTCGAACTGGAAATGCACGCCTTTCGCCGCAACGCCTGCAAGATGTCCGGACGGGCGTTCGTAGACGGGACGGAAGTTGCGGGAGCGGACTTTATGGCAATGGTGGTGGATCGATGAGCGATATACACCCCTCGGCGATTGTATCGAAGAAAGCCGAAATTGCGGACGACGTGGTTATCGGGCCGCACAGTATTGTTGAAGATGACGTAGTCGTCGGCCGGGGGTGCCGAATTGCGTCGTCCGTGCTGCTCGCATCGGGCGCCCGCCTGGGCGAGCGCGTGCAGGTGTCGCACTCCGCGGTGATCGGCACCAGGCCGCAGGATCTGAAATTCGGCGGGGAGGTGACCCGCGCGATAATCGGCGACGACACCGCCATTCGGGAGTTCGTCACGATTAATCGTGGGACCGCCGCCCACGGAGAGACGTCGATAGGGAAGAACTGCTTCGTGATGGCGTATGCGCACGTCGCACACGACTGCATCATCGGCAACAACGTGATTATGGCCAACTCGGTCAACCTGGCGGGACACATCGAGATTGATGACTACGCGATTCTGGGCGGCGTACTGCCGGTGCACCAGTTCGTGAAGATCGGTGCGCACTGCATGATTGGCGGAGGGTTTCGGGTTCAGCAGGACGTGTGCCCGTATGCGTTGGTCGGGGGTTATCCGCTGAAGACGGTTGGCATCAACTCGATCGGTTTGCGGCGTCGGGGCTTTCCGAAAGAGACCATTGCGACGCTCGAAAAAACGTTCAAGATCCTGTTTTTTTCCAACCTGAATACGAGTCAGGCGGTGGAGCGAATCAAAAGCGAGTTGGAGATTCTGCCCGAGGTGCAGACGATTCTCGACTTTATCGATCGTTCCAACCGCGGAATCGTCAAGTAGTATGCGATTTGGCGGCCGGTCCGGCGACCCGCCGGGCCGGCATACGCTCTCCAACGGCAACATTCGGATTCTGCTTTGCACCTATTGCCTCTGATGTTACCTTCGTCGCAACAGGATCCTGAATCAGCTAACAGGCGAGGCCGATAGATGTCCCGTTTGCGGACGGCAGTGGTGGGAGTCGGGGCGCTTGGCCGTCATCATTTGCGATGGCTGAGTCAACTCCCTGAATCGCAGTTGGTGGGGCTGTTCGACACCGACAGAGACAAGGCTGATCGTTACGCCGACGAGTATCATGTGGTCGCGTACAAGCGCCTTGAGGACATGGTCGGCGCCGTCGATGCGGTTTCGGTCGTGGTGCCAACGACCGCCCATTTTTCCGTGGGCAGTTTCCTGATCGAGCACGGCATCCACTGTCTCATAGAAAAACCGATCACCCCTGATCTCGACGAAGCCTCAGCATTACATCATCTTGCGGTGCGCAAGGGAGTAAAGGTAACGGTCGGTCAGATTGAGCGCTTCAATCCGGCGGTGATTGCGCTTGCCGGAATACACATACGGCCGTCGTTTATCGAAGCGCATCGTTTGGCCCCGTTTGATCCACGCGGAACAGACGTTGCCGTCGTACTTGATCTCATGATCCACGACATCGATCTCGTTTTGCACCTGATCAAATCCGATCTCGTCGATATACAGGCGTCGGCGGTAGCGGTTGTGTCTGACCAGGCGGATATCGCGAACGCACGGCTGACTTTCGCCAACGGTGCGGTGGCCAACCTGACAGCGTCGCGCATTTCGCTGCATGCGATGCGCAAGCTGAGAATATTCCAGAAATCGGGCTACTACTCCCTCGACCTGGCGAAAAAGGAGGCGGACCTGTACCAGCTCGCGCGAGAAGGGGAAGGAGGGGACGGGTTCCGGGTGCCGCTGGGCAAGTCGGGACAGGACTTGCTTTATCGGAAGGTTTCCGATTCGGGCAAGGACATGCTCGGCACGGAACTCGAGACCTTTCTAACAGCTGTCATCGACGATCGTCCCGTCGCCGTATCGCTGGAAGACGCAACTGCGGCACTGAAAGTGGCACTGGATATCCAGCGGATCGGGCTGGACTCGATACAACGGATGATGGCCAACGACTGAATGGACGCACCGCTGCTGTTTCTCTCGGCCGGCGATCCTTCCGGCGATATTGCATCGGCCCGTCTGCTGCAGCGTCTGCTGGCCTCTCGGCCCGGTCTCACGACATTCGGGCTGGGGGGAGCGAGACTTGCCGCTCTGGGGCAACGGCAACTGGCCGAGCCGGCCGACCTGGCCGTTCTCGGTTTCTGGGAAGTGGCGCGTCGGTACCGCTTCTTTCGACACCTGATGAACCGGAGCGTTGCAGAGATCGAGCACATGAGTCCCGCCTGCATTCTGCTCGTGGACTATCCCGGTTTCAATCTCAGGCTCGCCGCGCGCGTCAAACGTCTTGGGATCCCGATCGTCTATTACATTTCGCCTCAGGTCTGGGCATGGGCCGGTCGGAGGATTCACCGGATCAAGGAGCTAGTCGATCGGATGCTGCTCATTCTGCCGTTTGAGAAGGAATTGTATGACTCGCACGGTATACCCAACGAGTTGGTGGGTCACTACCTTGTCGAGGATATTCCGGCGCAGTATATCGCGAGCGACCCACCGGCCGCCGGACAGATCGCATTGCTTCCCGGCTCGCGCAGACAGGAAATCGAGCGCATGCTCGTGCCGATGCTGGGCGCGGCTCGCCGTCATCTCGACGCATTCGGCGGCAAAGCCGTCGTCGCGGGTGTGAAAAACGTGTATGATTACGAAAAGGCGATGGCGCCGTTCGCCGGGGAGCCGATTGAGATCGTGTATGATGATTCCCGTCGCGTGCTGTACGAGAGCGACCTTGTGGTGACCGCGTCGGGCACTGCAACGCTGGAGGCGGGGATCATCGGGCGTCCCATGGTTATCATTTACAAGACGGGATTCGTGACCTACCAGATCGCGCGACGGCTGGTGACTCTGCGGCTGATCGGGCTGGTGAATCTCGTGCTCGGCGAGACGGTCGTGCCTGAGTTGATCCAATACGACGCATCACCCGATCGCATCGCGTCGGAGTTGGCCCGGTATCGCACCGATGCCCCTTACTTTCAGAGAGTGTGCGAACGATTGAAGACGGTGGCCGGTATTCTGGGGGGACGAGGTGCATCGGAACGGGCCGCCGCGGCAGTGGGGTCCTACCTATGATCGGTGTATACCGATTGGTCAGCGCTGCGGCGTACCTGCTGGCATCGCCGGTTCTGCGTGCGAAAGCGCGGCGCGGCGATCCGGTATGGCGCGGGCGGCTTCTGATGGACCAGCCCGACGGACCGGTTGATCTGTGGATCCATGCTGCATCGGTCGGTGAGGCGCGTATGGCCGCGATACTCATCGGACATTTGCGACGAATCGAACCGTCCGTACGTATACATGTGACGGTCATGACGCCGGCAGGTTACGGGGCGGCATGCGAGGCTGTTTCGTCCGATGCGACCGTTTCCTATTTTCCGATTGACGTTAACCGGTACGTCACAGCGCTGTTCACGCGACTCCGCCCGCGGGCGTTGGTGATCGCAGAGACCGAGATCTGGCCGAACCTCATTACCTCGGCCGCGCAGCGGCATATCCCGATCGTCCTGGTGAACGGGCGGATGTCAACGCGGGCGTTCGGTCGCTACAAAATCGTGAGACGATTGTTCTCGGAACTACTGTCCCGATACGACCGGTTCTTTCTGAAATCCGAGGACGACCTGCAGCGATTCGCGTACTTCGGAGTGAGTCCGGACAAGGCCGTAATAACCGGTGACATGAAATTTGATGCGCCTTTGATGCAGCGGTCCGAAGGTCGTCGCCGCGAATTGCGCCACCGACTGGGTGTGGGTGACGATCAGTCGCTGCTGGTTGCCGGGTCGACCCGACCGGGCGAGGAAGCGCTGCTGGTACGAATGTTCGATGTGCTGCGCCGCACGCACCCGCATATCCGGCTACTGTTGGCGCCGAGACATCTCGACCGGCTGGCCGAGGCGGCTCAGACGGTGAGCGCGGCGGGGATGAAGGTCAGAATGTACGGTTCCGAAGAGCATAGCGACGGTGAAGAGGTGGTTTTGCTCGATCGCATGGGTGTGCTGACGGAGTTGTACACCGCGGCGGACATCGCTTTCGTCGGGGGGACCCTGGTTGAGCTGGGCGGCCACAATCTGCTGGAACCGGTGTGGGCAGGTACGCCGGTACTGTACGGACCATCGATAGACAACGTCACCGAGGCCGCGGCGTATATTACTCGGCATAATTTTGGCCGTCAGGTCACCGATGCCGATGAGCTGGGGCGCGTTCTCGATCAGTATCTGGCGGGCCAATTGGAATTCGCGCGAAAAACGGAGAGCGACCTGGAAGCGAGTGCGACTATCGCCGCCGTGCATTATATTGCGGCGTTAGTGAAGGGAGCGGGTGTTCATGCTTGAACGGTTCTGGCGGCGCGTGGTTGACCGCAAAGGGGTGACCTGGCTGGTACTGCCCGGATTTGTTTTCTGGGTGGCATCGCTGTTTTACCGCTTAGCCTTCGCCATCAGCCGTCGCATCGCCCCGGCCCTCGAAGAACTTCCGGTCCCTGTTATATCGGTGGGCAATATCACCGTGGGAGGCTCGGGAAAGACTCCCATGACCGGATTTATCGCCCGTTCGTTGCTTGCCGAGGGACTCCGGGTCGGCATCGCGTCGTCGGCGTACGGCCGCCGCACGGTCGTCTCGTTCACCGAGCCGGGCTACCGGGTTTCAAAACGGCCGGTGGAAGAGACGGGTGACGAAGTCCTGCTGCTGGCCGGCGACCTTCCGAATGCCTTGTTCTCGGTGGATCCGGTGAAGCTTGAGGCCGCTCGGCGTCTGGCCGAGTCCGGCGATGTGGATGTGATTGTGGTAGACGACGGTTTCCAGCATTGGGCCTTGAAGCCGACGCTCAATCTGGTCACGTATGATGCGGGGGTGAAGCGGCGTTGGCTTCGAATATTCCCGAACGGCGTGCTGCGCGAACCGGTGCCGGCGATTCGGCGTGCGGATATCGTCGTAATCACGCGGGCGAATTTCGCCCGCGACATTCAGCGACTCCGCCAGCGACTCGAGAAGATCCATCCGAGCGCGGTATTCTACCACGCCAACTTTTACGCGACGCAGCTCACGCTCGGCGGCCAGCAGCTGGCCGTGAAGTATCTTCGCGACAAGTCCGTGTTTCTATTTGCCGGGGTGGGCAATTTCCGATCGCTGCTGCGGCAGGTGACGGCGCTGGCGGGTGATGTCGATCACTACCTGGAGCTGGCCGACCACCAGCACTACGACAGGCGTCTGCTGGAGCGCATCAAATCCGAAGCGGACACGCATGACTCCGATCTGCTACTGACGACCGCCAAGGATTTTGTAAAGCTGGGTGATTTTGATTTCGGCCGGGAGCTGGCATATATCGACCTGGCGATCGATTTGGACCCCGGGGAGGAGAAATTCGTGCGGACCATCATAGAACGCCTCAATCTGGTGACGAAGGACTGACTATGGAGCAACGCTGCGATTATCTCGTTATCGGCAGCGGCATCGCCGGACTGTTTTACGCCCTCAAGGTTGCGCAGGGAGATCCACGGGCGCGCGTGACGATTGTTACCAAGAAGCAGGAGACGGACTCGAGCACCAATCGGGCGCAGGGCGGTATCGCCGCAGTTCTTGCGGGGACGGACTCGTTCGAAGCGCACGTGAGCGATACCCTCGTGGCGGGCTGCGGATTGTGCCATCGCGACGTCGTCGAGCATGTGGTGAGAGCGGGACCGGCGGTTATCTCCGAGCTCATGGATTACGGTGTTCGGTTTACCCGTCGGGACGGCGCATTGGATCTCGGCAGAGAGGGCGGGCACTCGGCCAACCGTGTCGTTCACGCGTCCGATCTTACCGGACGGGAGATCGAACGTGCCCTGCTGAGCGCCTGTCGGGCGTTGAGCGACCGGGTTACGATCTATCGGAATCACATGGCTATGGACCTGATCGTTGCCGACAACGACGAAGGTCGTCGTTGTATCGGCGCAACGGTGCAGAGCGAGGAAAACGAATCGCTGACCAACTTCCTCGCTCCGGTGACACTGCTGGCGACGGGGGGGATGGGCCAGATTTACTATCACACGTCGAATCCGAAGATCGCCACCGGGGACGGCGTGGCGCTTGCGTTCCGAGCCGGGGTTCCGGTCGGCAATCTCGAGTTCGTTCAGTTTCATCCGACCACGCTCTACAGTCCCGGCCGCTGGCCGTTTTTGATATCGGAGGCGGTGCGGGGCGAGGGAGCCCGCCTTCGCTCGGTATCGGGCGAGTATTTTATGGAGCACGCGCACGAACTCAAGGATTTGGCCCCGCGTGATATCGTTGCACGGGCGATCGACAAGGAGCTCAAGCGATCGGGCGAGGAGTACGTGCTGCTTGACGTCAGCCACCGCGATCCGGAGTTCATCAAGAAGCGATTCCCGAATATTTATCGTCAGTGTTTGCGGTACGGGTTTGATATTACGGAGCGGGCGATCCCCGTCGTACCTGCCGCGCACTACGCCTGCGGTGGTGTTGTTTCCGACATCAGCGGACAGACCGCCCTGCCCGGTCTCCTGGTGGCCGGCGAGGTGGCCATGACCGGCATGCACGGCGCCAACCGACTGGCGTCGAACTCACTGCTCGAAGCGGTGGTCATGGCCGAGTTTGCCGCACAGCGATCGCTGGCTTATCGGGCCTCGGTCGACATTCCGCACTCACTGCCGAAGCTCGACAGGCCTGAGCGATTCGGTTCATATCCGGAAGAGAAGATTTTGTTTTCGCATTTCAAGCGGGAGCTGCAGCGAGTCATGTCCGATCTGGTCGGCATCGTTCGCACGCAGGAACGCCTGAGCATAGCGCTCGGACTGGTGCGGCGGATTGCGTACGAGGTCGAGGACATCTTTCACACCACTCCGGCCACGCACGCGCTGGTGGAGCTGCGGAATATGGTACAAACGGCGCAGCTGGTCATCCTGTCGGCGATCTCCCGGAAGGAGTCGCGCGGCCTGCAGTATCTCGAAGACAACACCGAAACGGACGATGCCTTTTTGAAAGATACGATAATCGACCGTTTACCTGAGGAGGCGACGGAGGAAGCGTGATTACCAGCCACGACATGATTCTGATACTCGATTTCGGATCCCAGTATACGCAGTTGATCGCCCGTCGTATCCGCGAGGCGCATGTATACTGCGAGATCGCCCCATTCAATGTCGACCTCTCGCAGTATGCCGAGCGGCGAATTGCCGGCTATATACTCTCGGGCGGCCCGGCATCGCTGGCGGAAACCGACGCTCCCCGTCTGGACCGGTCGTTTTTCGACACGGACAAGCCGATTCTGGGTGTTTGTTACGGCATGCAGTTGATGATAGATCGGTTGGGCGGCCGCCTGCAGGCCAGCGCCAGCAGGGAATACGGACGCTCGCGGTTTGTGTCGTTACGATCCGACGGATTGTTCAAGGGCATGCCGCCGAAGAGTCAGGTCTGGATGTCACACGGCGACTCGGTTGTCGAACTCGCCGAGGGGTTCGAGGTGATAGGGTCGACCGACGATCTGCCGGTTGCTGCGATCGCCGATCGCGGGCGGCGCCTTTACGGACTGCAGTTCCACCCCGAGGTACATCACACCGAAGCGGGGCGGACGATTCTGCACAACTTTCTGTTCGACATATGCGGTCTGCGCGGTGACTGGACGACCGAGTCGGTGATCGACGAGACGATCGCGGCGATACGCGAAAGAGTCGGCGAGAAGAAAGTGCTGCTCGGGATATCGGGCGGGGTCGATTCCTCGGTGGCCGCGATGTTGTTGACACGGGCGATCGGCGACAAACTGCACGCCGTGTTCGTCAACAACGGGCTGCTGCGAAAGAACGAGTTCGAGAGTGTTTCATCGATGCTGGGTACGCTCGGAATCAATCTCCACCCGGTCGACGCCTCTCAGGTGTTTCTGTCGCGCCTTGCCGGGGTAGAGGATCCGGAGCGAAAGCGCAAGATAATCGGAGCGACGTTCATTGACATCTTCGAGGAACAAGCGGACAAGATCGGCGATATCGAATTTCTGGCGCAGGGGACCCTGTACCCTGACGTTATCGAGTCGGTCTCGTTCAAGGGACCGGCCGCGACCATCAAGAGCCATCACAACGTGGGGGGATTGAAGGAACGAATGACTCTGAAGCTGGTCGAGCCGCTCCGCGAGCTGTTCAAAGACGAAGTGCGCGTGATGGGGCGCGCGCTGGGTCTGCCACAGGAGTTTCTCGGTCGCCACCCGTTTCCCGGGCCCGGTCTGGCCGTCCGGATTCTGGGCGATGTCACGCAGGCACGATGTGACCTATTGCGCGAGGTCGATGCGATTTTCATCGACGGTCTTCGCCGGCACGGGATCTACGACGACATCTGGCAGGCATTCGCCGTGTTGCTGCCGGTGAAGGCGGTCGGAGTCATGGGCGATGCGAGAACGTATGAGAACGTGGTTGCGCTGCGTGCCGTGACCTCGGTTGACGGCATGACTGCCGACTGGGCGCGGATCGACCCCGATATTCTTGCGGAGATCTCGAATAAGATAATCCGGAACGTGACGGGTGTGAACCGTGTGACCTACGATATCTCGTCGAAGCCGCCGGCGACGATTGAGTGGGAATGAGTTCCGGTTGCCTTGGATTCTGACTCAGATTGTAATCGGGGCACAGAGGGAAACCGCAGATTGTCAGTGAGTTTGTTCTGGTACTGTGGAGACAGCGGCGCGCAAGCTTGCGAGTTGACTGAATCGTCACGGTGCGGCAACCGCGCGATGGCGATGAAAGATGGTGAGTCAGGCAACGTCCGAATGCGTGATAGAAAGCATAGGGTGCTTCACACACTGTAACGTGAACGGGAGTTTAGTGGTGGGATGGGATATCTCGCCGGGAAATTGTTACGTATGTTGCTGTGGATAACCGGCATCGCCGTCGGCGTGTTTCTCATATTCTCCGCCTTCCTGTATTTCCAGCAACACAAGCTGATTTTCTTCCCGTCCCGCGATATTGCTCAGTCTCCGGCTGACTGGGGCATGGGATACGAGGACGTGCGAGTTGAAGTCGCGCCGGATCAGCGACTGCACGGCTGGTACTTCCCGGTCAGCGATACCGCCCGGACCATCGTCCTCTGTCATGGGAACGCCGGAAATATCTCGCATCGCATCGAGTCGGCCGCCTTCTGGGTATCGCTGGGGGCGAACGTGCTGTTGTTCGATTATCGCGGCTATGGGAAGTCCGAGGGATCCCCGGGAGAGAATGAATGTTATGAAGACGTGTCGGCTGTCCTGGCATGGCTGCGGGATCAGAAGAACACACCACCGGACCGGGTGATCCTGTTCGGTCGTTCGCTGGGTGGTGCAGTGGCGATTGAGGCGGCGACGCGGGCTAGGTGTGCGGGGCTGGTTGTGGAGTCCTCATTCACCTCGGCCGCCGATATGGGCCGCCGGATGTACCCGTTTCTGCCGATCGGTTTGCTGATAAAGTACAGATTCGACTCGCTGTCGAAAATCGGTCGCGTGTCGTGCCCTGTTCTGGTGACCCATTCACCACACGACGAGATAGTCCCGTTTGACATGGGCCAAATGCTGTACGATGCCGCTCCCGCGCCGAAGCGCTTTGTCGAGCTAGTCGGCGGACACAACGACCGCGGCTATTTCGACATTCCCGCCTATCGGGCGGCCCTTCAAAGCCTGATTCGCGGTACTGCCGACGCCGATTTCATCGCTCGTTGAGCCGGTTTTCGGAACAGGAGCCTCAAATCGGTCGTTTCTATCAATCGAGGCGGATCGACGTTGATCCAAACCGATTGACATGGCCGGTGATCGGCCGTATTTTTCCGCTTCACACAACCGGGAATGGATGCAGGATGCTTGACGTTAAGAAGATGCAGGAATATGCCAGTCCGGTGCAACCCGATCTGGAGTTGTTCGATCGGCGGCTTGCGGACTATCTCAAAGGCGACTCGCCGTTGATCAGTTCCATCGCCCGGCACCTGCTGAAATCACGCGGCAAGCGCATACGGCCCGCTTTCGTCTTTCTTTCTTCGCGGGCATCGGACAATTTTACCGAACACTCGGTAGACGCTTCGCTTGCGATCGAGTTGATCCATACTGCGACGCTGTTGCACGATGATGTTGTTGATGCCGCCGAGGTGCGTCGGGGGCTGAAAACGGTCAACGCGCAGTGGACCAACCTCATCTCCGTGCTCATGGGTGATTATCTGTTTGCCAAAGCGTTCCGTATCATGGTGGCGGCCAATTCGATGGATCTGATAGCGGCAATCTCCCGAGCCACCGAGCGAGTTTCGGTCGGCGAACTGCGGCAGATCGAGGAAACCGCCAATTATTCGTTGTCCGAAGAGGAATATCTCGAGATCATATCCGACAAGACGGCGTCGCTGTTTAACGTCTCCTGCGAAACCGGCCCCATACTGAACAATCGGCATCGGACGGAACGCGAACGATTCGCCACGTTCGGGGAGAAAGTCGGGACCGCGTTTCAGATCGCGGACGACCTGCTGGACTTTGTGGGGGATCCGGAAGTCACAGGCAAGGAACTGGGCAACGACGTCCTCACCGGCAAAGTGACGTTGCCGCTGATTTTCGCACTCAAACAGGTAAACGAAGCCAGTGGGCGGGAGATCATTTCGTACTTGAGTGACAGCGACAAACGGGGCGGGGAAGAGGCGTTTGAGAAGGTATATCGTTTCGTGCACGAGAACGGCGGCGTAGACTATGCGTATCGTCGGGCGGATGAACTGTGTCGGCAGGGACTCGACGCGCTCCCACAGAAGGAGAGTTCCGTGTATTACCAGTCGCTGGCCGCGATGGTGCATTATACGGTTGCCAGGGCGTCGTAACTGCCGCCATGACTGAGTCGGCCGCCGGTCGCGTTTTCACACTTGTTTTCCTGAAAACAGTCAACCCCGCCTCCCGATGGTCAGTATAAAGGGGCAAGTGTTTTCTTTCACGGACATTTCGATAGGGTTCCGGACCGGAACGCCGCTGCTGGCCTGGATATCGCTGGCGGTGCTCATAGGGCTGGCTGTCTGGTTGTATCGCCGGACCAACCCGCCGCTGCCCGCGTGGCTCCGCCTTTTGCTCGGCACGCTCCGGGTCGGGGCGGTGGCGCTGCTGATGCTTGCGCTTCTGGAGCCCGTGGTCAGCTACAGCCGAGAATACGAACGCACCCGCCGCGTCCTTGCGCTGATCGATCATTCGGCCAGCATGGACCGACAGGAGCTTGGCGCGACCCGGGCCGCGCGAGTCGATTCTCTTCAACAGATCGAGACCTTCCGCGATCTTGAAAGTGCTGTGGAATTGACGACGCGGTATTTCGGCGCCGATCTTTCCGCCTCACCGGTACAGGTCGACCGGTCCAGCACCGCGCTCGGAGACATTCTGTTTGAAGCAGACCAGCAGCAGTTGACCGCGCCGGCCGACTACTGGCTGGTGATAAGCGACGGGCGGTCCAATGCGGGCCGCGACCCTGTCGATGTTGCGTCCCGGCTGCGTACTGCCGTGATAGCAGTCGATATGGCGATCGACGTGGGCGCTTTCGATATCCGCCTGGCCGACCTCGACTATGATCTCGTGCAATTTGTCGGCCAGTCGACTCAGATCACGGCTCGCCTTTCCTGGCATAACGCCTCCGGAAAGGAAGCGCTCATAGAGCTTCGGCAGGGCAACCGAGCGCTCACACAAACAAGGTACACTATAGGTCAGGAGGGGGGATTCGGTGACGTGGCGCTCACGTACACGCCGACCGATCCCGGACAGCACCTGCTTGAGATTGCCATCGTGCCGCTGGACGGTGAAGAAACGACCGACAATAACTCCCGGACGATTTCCGTTAAGGTTCTCAAGAGCCGACTTCTGGTATTGCTGGCAACCTCCCGACCCGACTACGAAGTCGGCTTTTTCAAACGGTATTTGGACCAATCGGATAAGTACGATGTCGACTTGGTGGTAACCGCGCCGGTGTCGGGTAACCTTGGCGGGCGTCTCCCGGAGCGCCAGACGGAACTGAATCGGTACGATCTGGTTGTGCTTCACGATCCCGATCCACAACAGTTGGAATCGAGCCGCCCGCTGCTGGAATCATACCTTGCCGACAAGGGAGGCGGCCTGTGGGTCATGATGGGTGAACGCTTTGCCGCTCGCGGCCCGGTCGCCTGGTTTAATGGCATGCTGCCCTTTTTCCAGAGTGTGCGGCGCGAGATCCAGTACGCGCAGTTCGACGGGGAACCGGCGGAAGGGCAGCTTTTCCATCCGGCCGTCCGACTGGCAGAGAGTCGGGCTGCTATCCGCGACGTCTGGTTGAACATGCCGCCGTTCGGGACGCTGGTTCCGTGCGATTCGGCTGATCCTGACGCCGTCATGCTTGCCTTTGTCGGCGGGGGCAGTCCGTGGGCGCGGTTGCCGATTCTCGGATACAAGCGTGTCGGTCCCGGAAAGGTTCTGGCTTCCGCCGCCGGTCCCTACTGGCCGTGGGGATTTGTTACGCTGGGGCTCGGGCAGGGGGCCGAGACGTATCAGGCGCTGGTTAACGGCGCCGCCGAGTGGCTCACGGTCGCGGACGACTTTGATCCAGTCCGGATCGGTCCTGACAAGCAGGTCTTCCCCCGCGGGGAAACCGTTCGATTTTCGGGTTTTGCCGGAGATCTCGGATTCCGCCCGATTGAGGGCGCAACCGGGTCTGTCTCCCTGCAGAGCCGCGGGGGTGATGATCGGTTCGAACGCGATTTGCTTGAGCTCGGCGAGGGCCGTTATCGGGCCGACTTTGAGCAGCTCCCGCCCGGAGAATATTCCTATGAGGCTTTCATCGAGAACGGCGGACGGGAACTGAAGCGGACGACCGGGGCGATCCAGGTCGAGTCGTTTTCACTGGAGGAGTTCGACCAGAGCGGAAACCCGCAGGTGCTGCGGGCGATTGCCGGTCAGTCCGGCGGTTCCTACCACACGTTCAGAGAGTTCGAGCAGGCGCTGGCGTCTATCGATACAACTCCTGCGGTGGAGACGGTGGAGGGGAAAATCACGTTCTTCAACAAGCTCTGGCTGTTGCTGCTGTTCATTGGATTACTTGCGATGGAGTGGTTGCTCCGCAAGCTCAACCACTTAGTCTGAGGCCCCAGTCCGGCGAAATTCATCTAGAACCGCCTCAAGATCGATCTTCTCTGCTAATGCGGCTTTCTGCTGCGAGAGTGTTGCCACCTGGGCGCGAATCCGCTCGGCGCACCTCATGATTTGCCCGATGTAGTGGCGCTGGTCTTCCGTGAGCGGCTGGTCGTCATCGAGCATGTACTCGGCATAGCCGATTATCCCGGCGAGTGGATTGTTGATTTCGTGATTGAGACTCAGGCACTCGGCCAGGTACGGTTTGAGCTGTTGCAGGACGATCAGGTCGCGGTGCTGGCGTTCGTTTAACGTGTTGGTCGGCATGGACTGAATCCCTCGCCCATAGGTGTCGCCAAAGTAATCCAGATACCCGGGATCTTCTATACATCTATGTATCGGAACAAGAACTACCGAAATGAACCCTGATGACGATTAACGCTCGATAATTTCTTTTGAACCGTGCTGCTTCCCCCTATATTCGCCACAACCATCTGGAGGACTTTATGAAACTGGCAGTATTGGGGGCGGGACTGATGGGCCGGGCGGCCCTGTACGACTTTTCCCGCGCTGACGGCGTTGAACAGGTTGGTGTATTTGATATCGATGGAGCGCTGGCGAAGGAGATCGCCGGCGCCTACGGTGGCGGAAAGGCAGAGCACGGGACGCTCGACGCCGGTGACGAGGACGCGGTCGAACGAATTTTTGCCCGGTACGATGCCGCGGTTTCCTGCGTGACGTACCGGTACAATCCCGGCCTGACCCGAGCCGCCATCAAAGCGGGCTGTCACCTGTGCGACCTGGGGGGCAATAACGACGCCGTGCGCGATCAACTGGCGATGTCCGACGAGGCGGAAAAAGCCGGGGTCATCATTGTTCCGGACTGCGGGCTCGCTCCGGGCATGGTGGCTGTGCTCGCCGCGGATGGAATCAGTCGGTTCGACAAGGCCCTTTCGGTAAAAATCCGGGTTGGCGGTCTGCCCCAGTCGCCGCGTCCTCCGCTTAATTACCAGATGGTGTTTTCCTCCGAAGGTCTGATCAACGAGTACTGGGAGCCGTGCCTTATTCTCGAGGGGGGAAAGAAAAAGACGGTGAATCCGATGACCTCGATCGAATCGCTGGAATTCGACGGTATTGGCAAGCTCGAGGCGTTTTATACATCGGGCGGGACATCGACTCTCCCCGACACGTTCGAGGGGAAGGTAGATTTTCTCGATTACAAGACTATCCGCTATCCGGGCCATTGCGAGTTGTTCCGTCCCATGCTTGAACTCGGACTGGCGTCGCGCCACAAACTGACGGTCGACGGTCACTCGGTCGAGCCACGGGCGGTATTTAAGGCTGTTCTCGACCGAAATCTGTCATTTGGCGATCTGGATTTGGTGCTGTTACGCGTGACGGTCGATGGGATCGCAGGCGGTGTGACCAGACGCGTAGTCTATGAGATAGTCGACCGGCAGGATACTCGCACGGGATTGACTGCGATGATGCGCACAACCGCGTTTCCGGCCGCGATCGTCGCCTGGATGGCTGCCGACGGGCAGATCAGCGCTCGCGGGGTCAAGCCGCAGGAAGTCGCCATCAATCCAAAGCTGTTTATCCCCCAGTTGAAGAAGCGCGGGATCAACCTGTCCATTCGCGAGGAGGATCTGTAGGTCCCCGGCCGCGATCACCAGAGATCGATCGGCGAAATCAATTCAACCCGGGTCGTACGTCCGGGTTGAACGCATACGGAATAGGACAGGGTGTCGCCGGAAGGCGTATAGATCATTTGCAGACAGTGGTTACCGACCGGTACACCCGCGAACGAAAACGAACCGTCGGGAGCCGGAGCGGTCACACTGGCGACCAGCGCCCCCGCGCCGTTGGGATGGATCAATCGAAGCATGACGGAGTCGGACCAGACCGGTCCCGGCATGGATCCGTCCGCGTTCAGCAGCATCCCGCGCACGTCGTTTGATGTGAGCTCGGCCGCCTGGGCGCAAATGACTTTCTCGATAGTCTGTCCCGAGCCGGTCGATCGAAGCACCGTGCCCGAGAGGGTGTAATCGGTGCCCCACGCGTCGCGCCTGTATTCCCATCCATTGATGCCAGGCTCGATGTAGGGACCTTTCCAGTTGGGGAAGCTTGCCGGGTTTGAGACCAGCACCTCAAGGGTGGCGGGCAGCGCACCAATATCGCCGACATAACCGAAATCTGTCCGCGCGCCGCTGGTGCGGACCTCCGGGTTTCCGGCGATCGCCCATGCCAGTTGTTCCATCTCCAGTTTGGTCTGTTCGAATCTGGCCGTCTCTATCGACGGCTGCAGCTGGCGTGTGGCGATAGTGGCAAGAATACCTATAGTCACGATGATGATCACCAGCTCCACCACCGTGAAGCCGCGCTGAAATTCTGCACGCCGTATCATGGACAACTCCCGGTCGTGACGTCGAAGGTCGAGCCGTCGGAAAACGCCAACGTGAAGTTGGTGTGGTCAATATCGACGTTGGGACCACCGTTCGAAAACGCCTTGAAGAAATCAAAGTCGATTCGGATCGATGAGGCTGCCTGCAGCGTCTGCGGTGTCGAGAACGTCGCGGTCTGCCCCGATGCAACCTGCGGGTTGTTCTGATTCACGACGGTGGCGCCGTCCCAGATGACGTAGCGATAGTAGGCGGTCGGGGAGAGCCAGCTCAATCTTACCCACTCCACTTCTATGTCGGTACCGCCGTTGTTTTCGATCCACACGGAGAATCCGTGGCAGTCCGAATACAGGGAGTCCGAACCACCCGCGAGTGCAATTGAACCGGTGGTTCCGCCGGCGCCGGGGGGCCAGACGTTTGATGGCAAGTGGTATTCGGTATACAACCGGCTGTCCGGAAGCACGGACACGAACCGATGCAAGGTATCCGCCGTTGGCTGATACACCAGCATAAGATCGTGGTTGCCGACAGGGATGGAGTCGAAGGTGAAGAATCCGCCGCCGTCCGGGGTCAATTGGCCGGTGGTCATGCCGCCCGCGCCATCGGGATAGGTCAGCCGGACGATGACCGAATCGGCCATGGTATCGCCGGGAGGGGTGCCGTCAAGATCGTAGACGTTGCCGCTCACAGAATTGTACAGCAAGTGATCGAGCGACTCAATGATTCGACGTGTTAACGGAGATCCTGAACCGGTAGACGTAATAACCGCGCCACCGCTATACGTGTACGGCACGCCCCATGCATCCACTTTGAAATCGTCGGATGTTTGTACAAATCGATTCTCGATATATGGTCCCCGCCACGTCGCAAACGCACCGGGGTTGGTGTGGAGATTATCGAGACTCAGCGGCACCGCCCCGACGTCGCCGACATACCCGAAGTCCGAGCGAATACCGTTGTTGTGCAGCGCGGGATTGCCCGCGATTGCGTGAGCGAGCGCGTCGAGCTCTCGGCGTGTCTCTTCGAGCTTTGTCGTCTCGCTGATCGAGCGACCGCCCCGAAGGGCCACGGTCACGAGAATCCCGGCAATCACGATCACGATCACCAGTTCGATGAGCGTGAATCCGCCGGATCGACCACATGTGGAGGCTCGGATCGACTTCATGGGGTCTCCGGTGTCTGCGGTAGAACGAAGGTGGCGGGGCTGTCATGATTGTTGAACTGCGCTTTTACGTAGGCAGCGGACCGTACCACGCGGGATACCCGAATTTCGTCCACGCGTCCGCGATAGTAGGAGTCGTTCCAGCCGGCGTTGAGCGCAATGCCCAGATCGTAGTTGCTTGCGGTGGGATTTAGATCACTCGTGTAGCTGTACGTTCGGTCCGGGTCTCCATCGATGTAGGAGCGAACCTGCGCGCCATCGTACGTACATACGACATAGTGCCAGTCATCCAGGAACCAGGTTGCCGCCCGTCCGAAATTGAATCTGCGCCAGGAGTTGTCGAAGAAAACATTGTACGGCGTGCCCCCGTCGCGAATTTCCCACAGGGCGTAGTTGGAGCCCCGCTCCATGAGGTTGGCATCACCGGTTGCACGGCGAAGGTACATCCACCCTTCCATCGTAATAGCTTTGCCGGTGACGGTCGCACCGGCTGCCGGTATGCGAATGTAATCATTGTTGCCGTCGAAGTCGATCGCCCGACCGATCCGCCCGCCGACGAGATCACTGCTGTTCATTCCTCCGAGCGAGGTGCCGTTATTGCCGTTGCCGGTGGCGTCAATTGCCTGGGGTGCGATACCGCCAGGGTTGTCATCGAGGTGGTGAACGAGCACGTAATTGGAGTCCCACACTTCATAGGCTCCGCCGGGATCGTCGGGAAGCGGCTGGGTGGCGCCGGGTTTATCATACCACACCCAGATCGATGTGTTCACGCTGCCCGAGACAAACGGCACTTTGACCCATATTTCGGCCGAGGCGTTGGATGGAATGTTGTTTGGGGTAAACTCGACAATCTCGCATGCGAGCACGTTGTTGCCGTTGCGATCCAGGGTGAAGCGAATGTCGCCGCCTCCGTTGTCCGCCGGATGGGCTCCGTCGGCATCGAGCATTTCCGAAGGAAGATTCAACCTGGTAAGCAACAATGGGAAGTCGGCCAGATCTGCGGGCACGCGTGCCGCCACTATGATGAGTTCGGCGCGGCGGCCGAATCCCGAGGGGCTTCCTCCGAAGTAGTCGGCGGCAAACCTGAAGGTGGCCGTGCCGTTGTGGCGAGGCAGCACGGTGGCGTACCGAACCAGCGTATCAACACTCGGGAGAAAGACGAGCTCGATACGGTGTCGCCCCGCCGGTACATTCGACAGTGCAAACGCACCTGATGAATCCGGGTGAATGGACTGACTCGTCATCGACCCCGCACCGTCCGGATAGGTCAACGTCACTGTTACCGAGTCCCGGTAAATCGGGCCGGGCACGCCTCCGGATGCATCCAGGACGACCCCGGCATACCAGTTCAGAAGGTAATCCGACGGGTCGTCAGCGAGGCTGTGAGTGAGTGAAGAGCCGCCGCCCTGGGAGACGATTTCGACTCCGCCGGTGTACTGGTAGGACTGACCCCATTCGTCACGGAGGAAGCCGGTTGTATCCTCTACCATCCCGGGCGGAAGGTATGGTCCGCGCCAGGTGCTGAGGCCCGGATTCACCAGTAACGCGTCGAGGTCGGAGGGGAAGGCACCCACATCTCCGAAGTATCCGAAGTCTGCCCGCACGCCGGACTGTAACACAGAGGGATCACCGGCAATCGCTTTTGCCAGCATCTCCATTTCGCGTTCCGTTTTGATACGTCTCGTGTCGATGACCAGACTGGTCATCGACTGCATCGCCACTGCCGCGAGGATCCCAACAACTACAATCAATACCAGCAGCTCAATGAGACTGAATCCGCAGTCGGGCAAGTATGTGCGATGCCGGCGAATCAATGGAGCCCCCGTGTCAGCGTGATATCGGTGTAAAAGGTTCTGCCCGGGTCGACATTGACCAATCGTGTGATCGTGTCCGAGTCGGGAAGGTATATGATGTGCAGGCGATGGAGCCCTGCAGGTATCGAGTCAAACTCGAGCCGTCCGCCGGCGTCGGGGGTTGCGGAACGCCACCGGTATGATCCGGCGCCATCCGGGTACACCAGCACCGCACGGATGGAATCGCGATAAGTGGAGCCGGGCGGCACGCGCTCGACATCGGTGATCGCCAGCGTGACGCTGTTGTAGAGCAGGTCTTCGACCGAAGCTGCGATATGCCTCGTCAGCGTGGTGCCGGAACCAGTGGACACTATGGAAGCCCCGCCGGAGTATTGGAACGGCACGCCCCACGCGTCCTGTCTGAACGTGTAGTCCGGTCCACCGTTTCCGAACTTGTCAGTGACATAAGGGCCGCGCCAGGTTGCCAGTCCGCCCGGGTCAGTGACAAGTGCGTCGAGTGTCGGCGGCAACGAGCCAATGTCGCCGACATAACCGTAGTCGGAGCGAACACCTCCTGATACCCGGTCCGGGTTGCCGGCGATGGCGGAGGCCAACAGGTCCATCCTCGCAAGAGTCGCATTGGTACGAGATACTTCGTTGCTGCTTCGCAGCGATCTCACGGCGATTCCGGCAATCAGGCCGATGATCATCACGACAATGATCAGTTCGATAAGTGAATAGCCGCACTGGCTCTTGAGACGGTGGTATGGCATAGTAATAGTCCGGCGACCTTCGGCGAGCCGCTTAGTCCGTATATCGACTGATTCAGGCGGGAGTTTACGCTAAGAGATTGGGGGAGATAGCGGTAGGAGTAGTATTGCGATACGGAGTCAGAGGGGTTGAGACGGGAATTCCCGGCGAAACCGTATTGGCCCGGTCGGTCGCGGGAAGCAGGTCGGAAGGGCGGAACCCGATCGGTGACCGGGATCCGGCGGGGGCTTGAAATCGATTAGAAGGTATCGTCGTCGTCCCACTCCGACGACTTCTCAGGAATTCTGACGATCAGATCCGACGTAATCTTGCACTGGCAGGCGAGCCGGGAATGATCGGTGAGATTCTCCGCCTCGTCGAGCATATCTTCTTCGTCTTCGGTCTTCTCGTTCAGCGTCTCAAAGCCCTTTTCGACGATCACGTGGCATGTGGAGCAGGCGCAGTTGCCGCCGCAGTTATGATCGATTTTGATGTTGTTGTCGAGCGCCGCATCGAGAATTATCGTTCCCTCGGGGACGTCCACCTCGATATCCAATGGCAGAAACGTTACTTTCGGCATAGCAGCCAGACTCAACCTCCTTATCGAGTGCCCGGACCGGACTTCAGTGGGGCGTTATCTTCCGGCGGCGAGGCCGGAGCGCGGTACACCACGATATTGTCGTGTTCATTGCCGAAGCGGACGGACCTGGCCACTCCGGCGAGCTTTCCGGTGATATACATGTACGCCCAGGGGGGAATAACGGTAGAATTACAGCCGCGCACAAGTACCTGACGGCCGGCGAAGGAATTCCAATCGACAGCCCCGGCTTTGTCAATGAAGGAATCTTCGAAGAACGCACCATCGGTCAGGAACTCGGCCGGGTCCACCACCACAAATGCCATCGAACGCGTAACCCTCAGCAGGTGAACGAAGTACCGCAGCCGCAGGAGCGCTTGGCGTTGGGGTTTTCGAAACTGAAGCCGCCGCCGAGCAACCCACCTTTGTAGTCCACGATCGAGCCCTTGATGTAGACAAGGGCCGAGGAATCGACGCGAACCCTGAGGCCGTCGAAATCGAACTCGTGGTCGGTGTATTTGGGCTCGTTGTCGAATTCCATGGCGTAGGACATTCCGGAGCAGCCGCCCGAAGCAACGCCGATACGGACAAAGAGGTTTTCTTCTTTTTCCCGGCCAATCAGCCGTTTGAGTTCGGCTACCGCCTGTGGCGTCACGCGCACGATCTGCTCATCGGCCTGCGGTTGAACGCCGCCGGAAGTCATCTGGTCAGCCATTGCTATCTCCTTCGATCGCTTTCGAATTACAGACCCATGTCCCCCTGCCCGGTCGTCGAATATAACAGCGGCAGTGGCCGGCGGTTCACGATTTTTCGAGATTTCGTAAAAAATGGCCGAATTTGGTCCATGAACCGGATTTGGCGGGGAACTGACGGGGGCGCAAGCAGGTCGGCGGGGCGGTGTCGGAGAAAAAATGGTCCAAAATGCAATTTTTTTGTAGACTAAGCAGAGCCTTTTTACTATTTTAGGCCGGTAAATGTGGAAGCATGGGTAAATGATTCTGACATATTCCAAGAGCCAGTGACAGCAAGGATGTGTGACGATGCAATTATCACGTAAGGCCGACTATGCACTTCGGGCGGTGCGGCACATTTCGACTCTGCCGAAGGGGAAGCTGGGGTCGATCAATTCGATTGCCGAGGCCGAGTCGATTCCGCGCGAGTTTCTCGCGAAGATACTCAAGGATTTGACCCGAAGCGGCATCCTGGTGTCCTACCAGGGCGTGACCGGCGGCTATCGTCTCTCCCGCCTCCCCAAAGAGATTTCATTCCTCGACGTGATCGAGGCGATCGAGGGGCCGATCCACATGAACCTGTGTACCGAAGGCCCCAATTGCGGCTGCGACCAGTACGGCGGCTGCCAGTTCCGCGAGTTCTGGGAAGTCCAGGAGACCAGCGTGAAGAAGGCGCTCGCGAAGCACCATTTCGGCAAGTACGCCCGCCGCGGAGTGCGCCGGTAGAGACGGCCCTCCGCCGGAATGATTCGATATCGAAGGTCTGCCCGGGCAGTCGGCCCGCGCGGGCCTTTTCCATTTCCGGTTGTGGGAGACCGGTGGACGATGCTATATTGCGTGGCTGAAAAAGCCCTGCGGGGCTACGAACGAACACACTCGGCTTGCTGTTGAAGGTATAGAAGAGGCAGTAAGTCGTCGGAGGATAGAAGCAATGATGACACGGTTCGACAGCAAGGAACACAAGGTGAAAATCGGTTTGGCCGAGATGCTCAAGGGCGGCGTCATAATGGACGTTACGAGCCCGGAGCAGGCCAAGATTGCCGAGCAGTGCGGTGCGGCCGCAGTCATGGCGCTGGAGCGCGTGCCTTCCGACATCCGGGCCGAGGGCGGGGTCGCCCGCATGGCCGATCTGGACATTATCGACGGCATCAAGCGGGTGGTGACGATCCCGGTCATGGCGAAGTGCCGGATCGGGCATTTCGTGGAAGCGCGCGTGCTGGAGACGATGGAGATCGACTTCATCGATGAGTCCGAGGTGCTGACGCCGGCGGACAACGTTTTCCATGTCAACAAGTGGGACTTCAAGGTACCGTTCGTGTGCGGCTGTCGCAACCTGGGCGAAGCCCTTCGGCGTATCTCCGAAGGGGCGGCGATGATCCGCACCAAGGGCGAGGCGGGAACGGGCGACGTTTCGCAGGCCGTGAAGCACCTGAGAGAGATTACATCGGTGATGCGCTCGCTCACCGCCATGACCGAGACCGAGCTGTACGGGGTGGCGAAAGAGCACCGGGTGTCGATCGATCTGGTTCGCAAGGTTGCGGAGACGGGCAAGCTTCCGGTGCCGAATTTCGCCGCAGGCGGAGTGGCGACGCCGGCCGATGCGGCGTTGTGCATGCACCTGGGCGCCGAGGCGGTGTTTGTCGGCTCGGGCATTTTCAAGTCGAGCAACCCCGAGAAGTACGGTACGGCGATCGTCAACGCGACCACGCACTGGCAGGATTTCGCGGTGATCGCGGAGCACTCGCACGGGCTGGGCGGCGCGATGAAGGGGATCCAGGCGGAGTCGATCCCGAAAGAAGAGCAGTTGCAGGTGCGGTAAGGCGCGCGCGGTTTTCATCAGAGTTATCCTTTGACCCGGTTCGCGAGGGCGAGCCGGGTTTTTGTTTGGGGGTCCGTCAGATGTAGCCCGCTCGCCATGGCGAGGTGGGCGACCCGGGCGGACAGGTCTGCGACCTGTTTCTCTTTCAAGATAGATTCCCTCGTCCGAGGGAATGACAGACTTCGTCTGTCTTGGAGTCATGTCGACGAAAACATCCCAGATGTGTCATTCCCGTCCGGCGTGGCGGGGGAATCCTTCCTCAATTCATCCAGAAAAGCACCACCGAAAACGTAAAAAGTCGTTGTACGAGGTTGTGTCACAGTCGGTTACAGCGAAATGGCTTTGTTTTGTCATTTTTAGGGGTACCCTATTGTTCTCTTCTCTTCGGTCGACGCTTCCGGGGGGAGTAAATACCTGCGGAAAGGGCGTGAACGGATGCATGGTACCTCCTTTGTTCTACAAGAGGGGGCGGTCACATTATTTCCTCCGAGTTGGTAGCGAAAGTGGAGGGCATGCGAATTTGACTCAGTCGGCGTTCGAAAGACGTCACCCTTCTACCCGCCGCGGCGGGTGGGCGTGGAATGACGAACCCACCTGCCGTCCCCGCCCGAGGCGGGTGGGCGACGCGACCGCCTTTGTTTTGTGGAGGGCGGCGTTTTCGTGATCAGGTGTGAAGTGGTGGGGAAAGTGGGAGCGGGCGAGTGGAACCCACAGCAAGCTGTGGGCGACCCCGCCCTCTCAAGAGAGCGTCGAATGTGATTCTTGAGTCTCAATGCTGCCACTACATTTCTCAGATGTCCGACCATGCCAGAATCGAGTATACGTGGCTGACCTGGAACCCGGTCACCGGGTGTGATGCGGTGTCGCCGGGGTGCGAACATTGCTATGCCGCCCGCATGGCGAAACGGCTTCAGGCGATGGGAGTGGCCAAGTACAAAAACGGGTTCGCGGTCACGCTTCACCCGGACCTGCTTGAAGCGCCCCTGTCGTGGAAAAAGCCGCGAGTGGTGTTTGTCAATTCGATGTCCGACCTCTTTCACGATCAGGTGCCCACAGAATACATCCAGCGGATATTCGATGTCATGCGCCGGGCCGATTTGCATACGTTCCAGATTCTCACCAAGCGCTCGAAGCGCCTCAAACGAATCGCCAGTGAGATCGACTGGCCGCCGAATGTGTGGATGGGGGTAACGGTCGAGCGGCGAGAGTATGTCTACCGAATCAAGGACCTCTGCGCGACCGGGGCGACGGTCAAGTTTCTGTCGCTCGAACCGCTGTTGGGGCCGCTGTCTGATCTCGACCTGAGTGGGATTGACTGGGCGATTGTGGGCGGGGAGTCCGGCCCGGGGGCGCGTCCGATCAGACCGGAGTGGGTGCGGGATATCCGCGACCAGTGCGAGGTTCAGGGGGTGCATTTCTTTTTCAAGCAGTGGGGCGGGGTGAACAAAAAGCGCGCGGGCCGGAGGCTCGATGGGCGGTTGTACGAGGCGATGCCGGAGTTGTATGTGCGGGGGGAGGCGCAGGGGCGGTTGTTGTAGTCTGGCCGTCAGATGTAGCCCGCTCGCCATGGCGAGCGGCCAAGCATCTGACGGAACATCTGCAATCCCACCTGCCGTCCCCGCCCGAGGCGGGGACTTTAGGTGGGCCACAAGTTCTGTAACATTCCCATCTGCCATCCCCGCCCGAGGCGGGGACTTTAGGTGGGCCACAAGTCCTGTAACATCTTCCCCTGCCGTCCCCGCCCGAGGCGGGGCGACATTCGACGGAAGTCATTGAGTACAAATGGCGGTTTTAGCGAGTGCGGTCAGGCGGGGTCGCCTGACCGCACTCACATAGGCTTTATTCAACAAGCCCCAAGCTATGGGCGACGCGGACAGTCGGTGCTATGGGCGACGCGGACAGTCGGTGCTGTGGGCGACGCGGACAGTCGGTGCTGTGGGCGACGCGGACCTACAGCGCTGAGTCGCTTTTCGGATACATCGAGTAGTTCGGAAGCCAGTACATATCGGGCATCATCGCGAACGTTGCGTGGGTCGAGTCCGAAGCAAACAGGTACGTGCGGTCGTTGTACACCATGCGCGGTGACTGCTCGGTCGGTCGGAAGCGTTCTTTGCTCACCGGGTCGGTAACGATGCCGCAGTGCTTCACGATGTCCCGGTCGAACCGCTGTTTCTCGCCTGCTGAAGCAAAATAGAACGCTTCGAAGTCGACAAAGCTTGCGAACCTGCTATCAAGGACCGCCGGTGTCGCCGAATCGAATAACGACGGGACGCTGACGCCGAGCTGGTTCAGATAAAATCCGGGGTCTTGCACGAAGACCTTCTGGCAGGGAGTTCAGCAGAACCCGACCGGCCGCCCGTTGACGTACAGCGCAGGAAGGCGAAGGCTCAGCCGGACTTTGCGGACGGGGCAGCGGTCGTTTACGGTGACCTGACTGTCGGCCATCAGCATGTACGGCATGGGGCTGGCGCTCGTGTCAGTCGGGGCGCCCTCGGCCGTTACGTAGGCGACCGGCCGGTTCTCGGCGATTTCGACCGGGGCATCGCCGGTGCAACTCACCATAAGCATCGCTGTGGCCAGCGCTGCCGCCGGCCATACGAGTCGTGCGTTCATAGGTTAGTCCTTTTTCGAGATCCGCAGTGTAAGAGATTCGTGGAATTATTTGCTCCATTATATGCGGACCGGCGTCGGGGGTTTCATATCTAACCGTCATAACCGGTCGATCAGAGGTCTTTACATTCAGGCGCGAGCCGATATATTTCGGCACCTTTTTCCTTCTCGCGTGTGTTATGTAGAGATCATGAACGCCAGTGACAAAACAATCGGAGTATTGGCGCTGCAGGGCGACTACGGGCTGCACAAGCGGCAGATCGAGTCGCTGGGGGCGCGGTACCGCGAAGTGCGGCTGCCGCGCGATATGGAGGGGCTCGACGCGCTGATCGTGCCGGGGGGGGAGTCGACGACGATGGACATCCTGATCGATCGGTTCGGCCTTCGGCAGCCGATCGCCGAGTTTGGCGCGGCGCGTCCGATTTACGGCACGTGCGCGGGGATGATTTTGCTGGCGAAGGAAATCGAGCGGAACCAGGCCGGCGTAAAGACGTTTGGATTGATTGATATCGATGTTGCCCGGAACGATTACGGGCGGCAGGTTTTTTCGTTTGAGGAAGAGATCGAGGCCGACTTTCACGGGACGAAAAAGCGCTTTCTGGGCGGGTTTATCCGGGCTCCCCGGGTGACGCGAGCGGGGGCGGCCGTGACGGTGCTGGCGCGGTTTCAGGACTGGCCGGTGCTGGTGGAGCAGAACAATATTCTGGCGGCATCGTTTCACAGTGAACTGGAAACGGACACGACACTGCTGGCGTATTTTTTCGAACATTTTTTGCTCGACAGCGCCGATCATAAACGTATATTAGATGGATGAATAAAGTCTTTTTTACCCAACCGATGGAACGCTATTCGGCCGAGTCGCCGAATCCCAAAGCGCCACCGGTATCCAGGCGAATGAATACGCCACACCAGCGTCTGCCGGAGTGGATCAGAATACGCCCGAAAAACGGGCCGAACTTCGAGCGGGTCAGAGATATCCTGAAGACCACCGGGTTGCACTCGGTCTGTCAGGAGGCAGCCTGTCCGAATATCCGCGAGTGCTGGGATGAAGGCACCGCGACTTTCATGATTCTGGGCAAGCACTGCACGCGCGGCTGCAATTTCTGCGACGTGCTCAAGGCCCAGCCGATCGGACATGACCTGGAGGAGCCGCAGCGGCTGGCCGATGCGGTGGCCCAGCTCAAGCTCAAGCAAGTGGTGATCACCTCGGTCACCAGAGATGACCTGCCGGATGGGGGAGCCTCTACATTTGCCCGGACTGTAGAGCTCCTCCGAAGGCAGGATAAAGAAGTCAAGGTGGAAGTCCTCACGCCGGATTTCACCGGCCGGAGGCAGGATATCTATACGGTACTCGACGCCGGAATCGACGTTTTTGCGCACAATGTCGAGACGGTGGGGCGGCTGCACAAGCGGGTGCGCGGTGCGGCGAAGCTCGACCGATCGCTGGAAGTCCTCAGAATAGCATCGCAGTATTCTCCACGCCCCGTGATCAAGACCGGATTCATGGTGGGCTTGGGGGAGACGAAGGATGAGCTGATGGAGCTGATGTACCAGTGTCATGCGGCGGGCGTGGATATTGTCACGATCGGACAGTACCTGAGGCCGTCGCTGGCGCATCTACCGGTTGAGCGGTTTTATCATCCTGAGGAGTTCGCCGAGCTGGCGCGGATCGGGATGGAGCAGGTCGGGCTGGGGCACGTGGAAGCCGGGCCGCTGGTGCGCAGTTCGTACAAGGCGTTTCATCAGTCGAAGCACCTCCTGGAGGTTTCATGATCAAGGAGATCCATATCGCCCGGCACCACGGTTTTTGCATGGGTGTCAAGCGTGCGATAAATATCGCCGAGGAGACGGCGGAGAAATCGTCCGGGAAAGTGACGATTCTCAACGAAATCGTGCACAACGAAGCGGTGGTGGAGCGGTTTCGCAGCCAGGGGGTGGGGCAGGCGTTTTCGGTCGATGATGTCGACGAAGGGACGCTGATCATATCGGCGCACGGTATCGCCCCGGACGTGATTCGGCGGGCCGGGGCCAAGGGTTTGAACGTGGTTGATGCGACCTGTCCGCTGGTGACCGTGATATACGATATCATCAAGAAGGTCGTCCCGCAGGGGTACTACGTGATCCATTACGGCGACCGCAACCACGACGAGACCGAGGGAGTGGTCGGCTACGCGCCGGACCGAATCACGGTGGTATCGTCAATCGAGGAGCTTGCGGGTTTGCCGTCGTGGACGGATCGCAAGCTGGGGTTGACGGTCCAGACGACATCGGAGATGTCCAAAACCGAAGAGTTCAAGAAGGCGGCCCAGGAGAAGTGGCCGCATATCGAGATATTCGACACCATCTGTAACGCCACCAACAAGCGGCAATCGGCGATATTGGCGCTGGCGCCGCACATGGACATGATGCTGGTGGTCGGATCCAAGAGCTCCGCCAATTCCACCCGGCTGGCGAAGATTTCGCATGAGTTGTGCGGTCGGGGGTACCTGATCAATTCAGCCGACGATATCGACGAGCGCTGGTTTATCGACCAGCCGGAGATCGAGAAAGTCGGTATATCCGCAGGCGCATCGACCCCCGATTTTCTGGTCGAGGCGGTCGTGCAGAAGCTGGTCGATATATCGGGCGGTACGGCGCACGTGGTACTACCTGAAAAGAAGCAGCGAATCCGCAATGTAGCGGGCACGGCCCGCTGACGACGCCGGGACTCCGAGAGCATCATCCGGGCGGGTGAATATCGTGACCACGACAAGCAGGTGAGGTACCATGCCGTATCTGGGTGATTTCTTCATAGTCGCATCGTTCGGCTTCGCCGTCTTTTCATTGATAGCCTATCTGCTGGCGTGGCGTGGCCGCGAGGATTTGGTCGGTCTCGCGCGGCGTTTTTTCCAGATTTCAACGGGGTCGGCGGCGCTGGCGATGATAACGCTGCTGTACCTGATTCTGACCCACGACTTCACGGTGAAGTATGTCTTTTCCTATTCCTCCACCGATATGCCCGTGTACTACCTGTGGTCGTCGCTGTGGGGAGGGCAGGAAGGAACGTTTCTTCTGTGGGTGTTTTTCGTCGGCGTGATGGGCCTGGTGATGATGCGGACGGCCGGGCCGTTCGAGCGCGGCAATATGGTGTTCGTCAATCTCTTCATTCTGTCGATACTGCTCATCCTGCTGAAGAAGTCTCCGTTCGAGTTGATGCCCGTGTGGCGGGAGGAGGGATCGGGGCTGAACCCGCTCCTGCAGAACTACTGGATGACTATTCACCCGCCGATCATGTTTCTGGGTTTTGCCGGCGCGGTGTTTCCGTTCGCCTTCGCGATGACGGCGCTGGTGGAGCGCAATTACCAGACGTGGTCCGAAGCCGCGCGTCGCTGGACGCTGTTTGCCTGGTCCGGGCTGGGTGTGGCGCTGGTCCTGGGGGGATACTGGGCGTATGAAACGCTCGGCTGGGGCGGATTCTGGGCGTGGGACCCGGTGGAAAATTCATCGTTGATACCGTGGCTGTTTTTAACCGCACAGGTGCACGCGCTGTTCATCAAGCGACAGCGCCGCGGGCTGCTTCGTTTCTCACTCATCGCCGTCTGTCTGTCGCTGTGGTCGGTGCTGTACGGGACATTTCTGACGCGGTCGGGCGTGCTGGCCGATTTTTCCGTACACTCGTTCGTCGATCTGGGGATCAACCAGTTTCTGATCGGCGGGTTGCTGTTTTTCATCCTGCTCGGGCTGTCGCTGGTGCTCTGGCGGTGGCGAGATATCGATCCGGAGAAATCGTTCGCAACGGTCAATTCCCGCGCGTACCTGGTGACTCTCGGCGTGTTGTTATTGTCGCTGGGGGGTGCGCTGGTACTCGCAGGAACGTCGTCGCCGCTCATAACGCGCCTTGCCGAGAACCCATCCAATGTCGGGCTGACATATTACTTCAATACCATGACTCCAATCGCGGTGGCGATTCTCATTCTGGTTTCGTTGTTTCCGGCCTTCAGATGGAACAAAGGGCTGGACCGGCCGCGGCTGATCATAGTCGGCGCATCGGCAGCTGCAGTTGTGATCGCGATACTGCTGCTCACCGGGTACACCAACAACCTGCTGTATCTGCTGCTGTTCGGGTTTGCGGCGTGGGCGATCGTGAGTAACGGGTGGGTGTACCTGCTGTCGTTGCGTAATCCGATTTCGCAGCCGGGATACCTGTCACATGTGGGGCTGGCGCTGGCGCTGATCGGCGCGGCGACGTCGGCGGGCTTTGCGACGTCGGCGATCGTCACCCTGAAACAGAACGAATGGGTTCAGGTGGACGACTATCGTTTGCGCTTCACGCATATGCAGGATACGCCCAAGGGGTTCGATTGCCACGTCGAGGTAGACGACGGTCGCGGAGTCTTTATCGCGACGCTTCCGCATGAGTTTCCCCGCAACTCCGAAGGTGTCATGAAGAAGCCGTTCGTGCAAAACTACCTTAACCGGGACCTGTATTTGTCGCCGGTTTCAATCGAACGTCCGGCTGTTCCCGATCCGGGTGCGATGACGTTGACGAAGGGGGAGTCGGGACAGATCGGTGAATACGCGGTGACGTTTCACGAGTTCGACGTGAAGGGCGCGCACGGCGGCGAGTCGATGTCGGACATGACGGCGGCGGCGCGTCTTACGATCATCCGTGACGGAAACAGCGAAGAAATCGCTCCGTCGCTTTCGGTGTCCAATCGGGAGATTACGCCGATTGTGGCGTCGTTCGACGGTGGTCGGGGCTCCGTCCATATTACCGGCGTGGACCCGGACAACGGGGGCGTCATGCTACAGTTCCACGGCGATTTCGTCCCGACGGGCGACTCGATGGTGGCCGCGACGCTGACGATCGATATTTCGGAGAAGCCGTGGATCGTGCTGTTCTGGCTCGGGACCTTCCTTGCGTTTGCCGGCGGCGGTATGAGCATGGTACAGCGTCGCCGCCGCAAGAACCGCGGAACGGAGATCGTTGAGACGGCCGACACCGAGCGCGCGGTTATCGCGACGCGCGATGTCGCGTAGCGCGGGCGGGCCAAAAAGCGATTGTGGCGCTCAGAATTTTATTGCATTTATTCGAGAAACGTACTTCTTTAGAGCGTGGTCAGGGGCGTTTGACCACGTAACCTTCGAACGACTCAATGTGTCGGTGGACACAGTTTCGAGGTATCTGTCATCACGACATCGTTAGTGCGTTAGCGGGCGGCATAGCCGCCGGCAGCACGGCGCACTTTGTGCGCCGCGGGGCAGGCAGGGGGGCCGAGGTATGGGGCAAACGGAGGGTTGTGCGTGCCACGGATCAAGATGGCGCGGCTGGTCGATTTACCGCCGGGCGCAATGGTCGAAAAGCAAATCCTGGCGCGTCGCGTGGCGGTGGTCAACGATAACGGGACCATTTTGGGCATCCAGTCGGAATGCGCGCATATGCGCGCCTCGCTTGCCAAGGGCGGTATCAAGGACGGTATCCTGACGTGTTCGTGGCACGGATGGCAGTATGATCTCCGCACCGGTGAATGCATCAATAACCCGGGCTTTCGTCTGAAACAGTACGAGGTTGAGATCGACGGCGGTGACGTGTACCTGCTGTTGTGATAAACGAACATTCGATGACTTCCAAGATCGAGAAATACCTGCACCAGGTGACGCCCGAACGCGAGGCGGTGCTTCGCGAAATGGAAGCCTTTGCAGAGGAGAGCGACTTTCCGATAATCGGTCCGCTGGTCGGTCGCTTTTTGTACCAGATGGCGGCGCTCACCAAGGCCCGGCGGGTACTGGAACTGGGGTCGGGATTCGGATACAGCGCTTATTGGTTTTCGCTGGCCATGAAGAGCAAGGGGCATATTGTCATGACGGATGTTGACAAGGCGAACAAACGGCGGGCGTTCGATTATTTTCAGCGCGCCGGCCTGCAGAACCAGTTCGATTTTCGGATCGGTGATTCGCGCAAGGTCATCTCGACGCTGGACGGCCCGTTCGACATCATTCTGAACGATATCGACAAGCAAGGGTACCCGGCGACTATCGACCTGGTTGCCCCGAAGCTCCGCAAAGGCGGATTGTTCATTACGGACAATGTGATCTGGAACGGGAAGGTTGCCGAGCGGAAGCAGGACGAGGCGACGCGGGCGATCGTGGAGTTCACGCAGAATCTGTATCAGGACAGCCGGTTTTTCACCACGATCCTGCCGATTCGCGACGGGGTTGCGGTCGCGCTTCGCGTATAGGAGGCTCGATGTCACGGCTGGCGATGATACGGGACTGGAAGCGGCGCATGGACGATTATGCGCTGCGGCTCGCGGGAGCCGTTCCCGAGGAGTTATCGGAGTACCGGGGGGCGCCGACGCAGTTTACGTGCGCTGAACTGGTGGCTCATCTGGTGGAATGCGAACTGGAAATGGACAACGATCTGGTGCGGGGCGGGGCGGGGCCGGTCGAGATTCCGAAACTTATTTTGGATAGAAGTGTTACAAACAATAGAAAGGCGCTTAAGCTCGTTTTTCAATTCACCGATACAGTAATTGGATCGCTGACGGACGGCGATCTCGATACGCTGATCGGTTTCCCCGGTACAGACAAGACGGTGCCAGTCGAGTTGGTGTTACGGGCGATGATCGAGCACCAGGTTCATCATCGCGGACAGTTGATCACCTACCTTCGATTAAACGGTGTCGCGGTGCCGGCGCGATGGAGCGACTGACGAGCGAGCCTGAGAGAGAATTATAATAGTTGACAAAACAGTCGCCGGCGCGTTTCTATGGTGACTCAAATACCCTCCCGTGCTGGGGTGGAGTGTTCTCGCCGGCGATCACAGACGGTCCCGGAACCGGGCGTGTCCCAGGGTTCTCACATAGTTTTCGGGCTGGTTACGCTACGGGGTTTTGTCACAGCAAGTGCCCACGTTGTAAGGAGGTGTTGGTGTCATGCCACCCAAACGCGCAAAGTTTCTGACATACGGCGAAGACGCGACGTGTGCGGAAGCGAAGAAGTTCATCGAGGACGCCGGTGTGATGCTGGAGATCCGAGATATCGTGCAGCAGCCGCTTTCATACGACGAAGTCGACCGGCTGATCAAGCATATGGATCCGAGCCATTTTCTCAACTACATGTCGCCGTCGTACGAAAAGCACGGTCTGGACGAGAAGATGCCCGACCGGCCGACGCTGATCGGCTTGATAGTCGAAGACCCGACGCTGCTTCGTCGCCCGATTATCCAATCATCCCGGCTGGTAACGGTCGGCTGCGACAAGAAGAATATCGCGTTGATGTTGCAGATCGGGATGAACGGTAACAAGGACGACGACGAGCGCGAGAGCGACCGCCACAATCGGCGGGCGAATCGCGGGCAGAACGCCAAGCAGCCTACAGCCGCGCGCTGACCGGGCTGCTTCGCAATTTCCTTTTCTCACTGCGTACGGCGCTCTATATTCCGTAGAACTTCCAGAAGCCGAGAGCGGCGAAAGGCGGGTGCATGGATATAGAACGCGAAATCCTCGAGACAGACATACTCATTGTCGGCGCCGGACCGGCCGGCCTGGCGATCGCGTACAAGCTTGCGACGACGATAGCCTCGGATGAATCACTTTCGATGCCGGAAGTGATTGTCATGGAGAAGGCCTCGTACGTGGGCGGGCATGCGCTATCCGGGGCGGTCATGGACCCACGGGGGCTGGTGGAACTGATCCCGGACTATCGAGAGAAGGGCGCGCCAATCGAGGCGGAGGTGTCCGGAGACTCCTTCTATTATCTGAAAGAAAACGGATCGTTTAAGTTTCCTTTCATGCCGCCGCCGGTGCAGAATCACGGCAACCAGGTAGTCTCACTAAACAAGCTGTGCGGCTGGCTGGCGGAGCAGGTAGAGGCGGCGGGAGTCGATATTTTCGCCGGGCTGGCGGGTTACGATCTGATCGTCGAGGACGGTGTGGTCACCGGCGTGCAGACGGTCGATATGGGTCGCGACAAAGACGGGACGCCCCGCGCCAATTTTGAACCCGGGTCGATCATCAAGGCGAAAGTAACGGTATTGTGTGAGGGGGTACGCGGTTCGCTGACCCGTCACGCATTCGAAAAGATCCCTGAACTCACCGCAGGGCGAATTCCGCAGGCATATTTGACGGGCGTTAAAGAAGTCTGGGAAGTTCCCGCGGGTCGGATCAAGGCGGGGGAGGTCATCCACACGATCGGCTGGCCGCAACCGTCGCACGAGTACGGTGGCGGGTGGATTTACGGGATGAGTGATTCGATGGTGTCGCTCGGTTATGCGGTGGGTCTGAACTCACCGGATCCGACCAATGATCCACACATGAAGTTCCAGCGCTACAAGACACATGCGGTCGTCAGGCGCATTCTCGACGGCGGGACGATGCTTCACTACGGCGCGAAAGCCATCCCCGATAACGGGTACTTTTCCGTACCGAAGCTGTACCATGCGGGTTTGATGTTGTGCGGCGACAGCGCGGGTATGCTGAACCCGGCGCGGCTGAAGGGTATACATCTTGCTATCAAGGGGGGGATCATGGCGGCCGAGACGCTGGTGGACTGTGTGCGTGCCGGCGACTTTTCGGCGGAGCGGCTGGCGGCTTATCAGACGCGTTTTGACGGCAGCTGGGCTCGGGAAGAGCTGTACAAAAACCGCAATTTCCACGCCGGGTTCGACGGCGGGTTGTTTGCGGGGATGTTTCACGGCGCGGTGCAGATGGTGACCGGCGGCGCAGGATTGTTCAATCGGCGGCCGCACAAGCCGGATCATCAGTATGTGCTCAAGACGAACGAATACGCGGCCCGGTTCGGTCATGGACCGGAGAAAAAGACGGTCAAGTTCGACAACAAGTACCTGTATGACAAGGTGACGGACGTTTACAAGTCGGGGACGATGCATGAGGAGCACCAGCCGCCGCATTTGCTGGTGGAAGACTATGACATTTGCAACAATCGCTGTACCGAGGAATACGGCAATCCCTGTCAGCACTTTTGTCCGGCGTCGGTTTACAATATGGTTGATGACGAAAACCGTCCCGGCAGAAAGAAGCTGGAACTAACGCCGTCCAACTGCGTGCATTGCAAGACGTGCGATATCGCCGATCCGTACAACATCATTCGGTGGGTCACGCCGCAGGGGGGCGAAGGGCCGAACTATACGAACATGTAAGTGGGCGGGCGCAGAGTCTGCGGTCGGCCGGAGCGATCCGGCCGACCTTTTTTGTTTCGGCGTCCGGTTGTTGCGAACAAGGAGGGACCTCGAGCGTATTAGAGGTAGACAATCCGTCAGAAGGAACGCGTGATGCTGGTCAAAGTGGTTGCGGTCCAGTCGGAGATAGGCCGGCTGCCGACGCTGGAAGAGAAAATCTACATTTTTAAGCAACGTCCTGACTTTGTGTGTCTTCCGGAGTACTGCCTGGTAAGTCCGGAGGACACAGACTATCATCGGGCGGAGTTACGCACGCCCGAGCATCTTCAGACGCTGTCGCGACTTTCGTCGGATCTGTCGACCTGCCTCATAGCGGGCTCGATGGTGGAGCCGGACGGCGATCGCCTGTATAACACGTCGTATCTGATAAATCGCGGCAACGTGCTGGGCAAGTATCGGAAACGATATCCGGTCGAGAGCGAGATCCGACAGGGGATCAGTCCCGGGGACGGTTCGGTGGCGTTCAATATCGAGGGGACGATTGTCGGATTGTTGTTGTGCGCCGATGTCCTGGAACCGGGATCGTATGGGTCTTTGGCGGCACGGGGGGCCGATATCATTTTCGCGCCGACCATATCGCCGTTGCGTCAGAGCGACACGGTGGGGCAAAAGCGAATTCGCGACGAGCAGTATTATGTCTCGGGCGCGCGCGAGACGGGCGCGTATGTAGTGAAGGTGTGCGGGGTCGGTGAGATATTCGGCAAGCCCCTGCAGGGACGTTCGCTGATTGCAGCGCCGTGGGGGGTTCTGGAGCAAACGGAGATCGAGGCCGAGCAGCGTCGGCGCATACTCACGGTGACGATCGATATCGAGGAAGTCCGGGAATTTCGGCGCAAGCAGCTCATTCGGTCGGCGCTGACGGCGCGCAGTCCGGTGTCGTGACGTATCCACACACTACCAGTGAGGAACCCGCCGGTGTATATTGATGCATCGGCGGTTTTTGCTGTCTGGAGACGTTCCGAGGAGAGAGTACATGGCTAATGAAGTGATTGGGGCGGTCGGTGTGGGACTTATCCTGTTCGCCTTCCTGTTGAATCTGTTTCGACGATTGAGCGAACGACACCCGGCGTATCTGTTGTTGAACGCTATCGGGGCCGGGATGGCCTGCTGGTATGCGTGGATCGGCGGCACACTGCCGTTCGTGATATTGGAAGGCGTGTGGTGCCTGGCGGCGCTGGTTCAGCTGGTGATGGTAAAAAGAAGCGCCCCCGTGGAGACGGGGGCGCGGTAGTCCGAATATGATTGCGAAATCAACGCCGAAGCGCCGGCTTACAGCGAGGCCTGTTGCTGATCCTGCAGCTCGCGGTTGCGTTCGAGATAGTTGACAATATCCGAATCCTCAACGAGCTTCTGGTACCAGCGCGCGTACAGTTCCTGCTGTTTGGCCGACTTGACGGCCATGTAAATCGAATCGCGCTTCTGGGTAAACAGGCTAAGGTCGGGAGCTTCGCGGTTGATCAGTTCCATCACCGTGCCGCCCGCAGTCCATGCCACCGCTTCGGAGATCTGACCGGGTGTCGACATGCTGAAAGCCGCGCCGATGATTTCGGGCTGCCGCCCGATGCCCTCGATGAATCCCTGGCGGGTGATGGGTCCCTGCATTTTGTAGGTGAGGCCGACCTTTTCGGCCGCTTCTTTCAGGGTAACACCACCGTTGACAACCAGCTCCCGCACTTCTCTGGCTTTGTCGGCACAGCGCGCGCGGACGGAGTCACGCACGAGTTCCGATTCGATCCGCTGGCGCACATCGGCGAAGTCCGTGGGTCCCGCGGGGAGAACCTGTCCCACCTGGGCAACGAAGTACATCGACGAGCTTTCGCGCACGCCGGTCAGGCCGCCGGGCTCGTTGCTGAAGGCGAAGGAGTTTGCGTCGGCATCGGGGCCGAGGAAATCGGCGCCGCTGCCCTTGGTGAACGGCTTGGTTTCCTTGACCTCGAGACCGGTCTGCTCGGCTGCGGCGTCGAATCCCTGTTCGAGCGCGATAGTGCGGAAGTTCGACAGGGAATTGTAGGCGCGATCGAGCGTCGCGGGCGACGCCTCGATCCGCAGGAGGATATGAGAGACATTCGCCTTGCGGATCTTTTCCTTTTCCTGCTTGCCGCGCGGAACTTCGAGATCGGTCCGGTAGCCGTGGTGCTGGATGATATGCCATCCGAACTGGGTCTGGAACGGTTCGGACAACTCGCCTTCCTTCATCGAGAACGACCGTTCGTTGAATTCCGGAACCATCTGGTTTTCGGGGAACCAGCCGAGGTCGCCGCCGTTGACGGCGGAGGCTCTGTCATCGGAGCTAGCTTCGGCCAACGCGGCGAAGTCGCCGCCGGCCTTGACCGAGTCGTAGATGGCCTGAATTTCGAGCCGGGTCGTTTCGATGTCCTCATCGGACGGCGCCTTTTCGATCATCGCAACCTTGAGCGTACGGCGTTCGCCGACCGTGTAGTCCTCGATATTTGCATCGTAATAGGCGCGTATCTGCTCTTCGGTGATGGTCGGAGTCGGCTTGATGAAATCGTTGTATGCGGCGTTGGCGACGCCGACCGTCACGGTTTCGTTGCCGGCGACGAAGTTCTGTCTGACCTCATCTTCGGTCACCATTGCAGCGGAAATTACCATTTCCTGGATCTTGAGTTTCAGGATGTCCAATCGGGCCAGTTGTTCGACCTGCACCCAGAACGGCGCGGCCTGGGGATCGAGCATGAGTCGGAAGTACTTCTGCGGATCAAACACGCCGTTCGTCTGAAAATCCGGGATGCTTCTTACGTACTCGGGCGGTGACATCTGCAGGTAGTAGAACAGTTCGGTATCGGAGACAGTCAGTTCCTTTTCCTTGACCTGTTGCATAAGCAGGTGGTCGTGGAGCAGTTGGTTGAAAGCGATATCTTCAATCTCCCGCGAGCGCTCCTCGGACACTTCGCCGTCGGTCTGCTGCGACTCCTGGCGGTACAGGTTGTTGTAAACCGCGTAGTAATTCTCCCAGGGAATCTCTTCGCCGTTGACGACGGCGACCACGTTGGGGTTGCCGTACTGGGCGGAGCTGCTGAAACTGAGACCCCACTCGAGCACAATCATCGCGACGAAAAAGAGCAGGGTGATAATGATGATCGGGAAGATCATCTTGCGAAGCGCTTCAAACATTCGAACCGTCTCCTTCGTTGAATCACATCTATCCGGACAGCGTGGCGCACGCGGCCGAAAGGGCCGACACGAGCCATCCAATATAACCAAAACCCGCCACTTGGCAACAATCGGCTATTGCAAATTATACGTGTAAGTCGTTATTTGGGCACAAATCGACAGCCACAGGGTACAACCATCGACTGATACACGAGCATATGACCACGTTATCGACCATAACCCGGGGATGCTTAGCGATTGTCGGCTTCATTGCCGCAACTGCTTATGCCGCAACGATTGACTGGCCCTTAACCTCGTCGGTTGACCTCTCGTCCGGTTTTGGCGACTACCGGAATCGCCGGTTCCATGCCGGGGTCGACCTTCGAACCGGCGGCCGTATCGGCGAGACCGTGGTGGCCCCCGTTTCAGGTTACGTAATGCGGGTGAGGACCTCCTACGACGGTTACGGCAAGGTGATATACCTTCGAGGGGATGACAGCCGCGTGTATGTGTTTGCGCACCTTGACAGCTTCAACGACCGGATTGATCGGACTGTCATGGCGGCACAGCTTGCATCTCATCGTTATTCAATCGACCTGTCTTTGCCGTCGGATTCGATTCGCGTGGCGCAGGGCGAGTTTCTGGGCAAATCCGGCCAAACCGGCTCCGGGGCACCGCATCTGCATCTCGAAGTTCGTACGCTTGACAACGTTCCGCTCAATCCGCTTCTGAACGGCTTCACTCTCAACGACCGGACTCGGCCGACATTCGAGCGACTGGGCATGGTGATGGGCGACCGTCGGTCGCTCTTTCCCGATGGCAGCCGGAAGATCTTCTTCCCCGCCGTGCCGTCGGGTCGTCCCGGGAACTATACCATAGCGGAGAAGCCGCAGTTCAACAGGCCCTTCGGTATTCTCGCGGACTGTTATGATCAGATGCGGGAGGGTGGTATGCGGCAGGCCATCTATGCGCTTCGTTTGTATATCGATGACCGTCCGTACTATGAGATCATCCTTGATTCGCTTCACTTCGAATCCGGCGCAATGTCGGATTTGGAATTCGACAATGTCGAAGCGGCCGGCGACAGGAAGCGGGTTCGGCGACTGTATCAGGAGACCGGCAACGAATTCAGGGGAAGCCGCGTCCTGACGGGTGCACAGGGGATGGTGGGGGCGGGCGACAATCTTGCGTATGGACTGCACCGCGCGCGCATTGTCGGGACGGACTGTTTTGGAAACGAAGCCGAGTTGGCGTTTGATTTCGTGTGGGGGCCACCGGACGGCTGGTGTCATGTCGAATCGACATCCGAGAGGGGAGAGCGCTCGATCGATGTCGTGATGACCCCCAACGCCGCGCTGTCGGCAGTTGACGTTGATCGTATCGACATACAGGTGTTTTTCGAGAACCAGTGGGTGGGAGTTGACAGCGTGCACAGAGCCGATCTGAGCGACGGTCGTTCGCGGTACTCAATCGTCAGTCCTGCCAGCCTCTCCCGCTCGGTGCTTCGCTTTGCGGTGCGCACCAGCGACGGTTTCCGGCTGCTCGACGAGCCGTTTTACGGGCTCAGTTCTTTTGCCTACACCAAGATAGGGCTCGTGCCGAGCGTGCTTGACGACGGTCTTTTTGTCACGATGCACTCGGCGGCTCCTCGCGCCGGAGCGGCTCGCCTGGAGCTGTACTATCGAGACTCGCTGCTTGGGGTAGAGTATCCGGCCGGTTTTACGAGTCCGTATCGGTACCTGTTCTTTGTGCCGCCGGAAGTCAAATATGCCCGAATCGACCGCCTGAACGCGTCGCTGAACGAGGATCGAAGCATGCCGGCCGGGGGCCAGACCTCGGTGGACATTCGTTTAGTTGGCGATGAGGGCTCGGAAACGGTGACACTCGATTCGGTCGCCATGTTCAAGTTCGGTCGTGAGCACTTCTACCGGCCACGATTCGTGCAACTGACGAAGATCGACACTATCATGGCCGGTGACTTAAACTCAGACCTGTATGAGTTGTCGCCAGCGGTATTCTTGACGCGCAAGGACTTTGAAGTGACGTTTGCGATCAGATCGATCAACCAGGTGAACGACAAAACCGGGTTATGCTGGTGGAATCCGGAGAAAAAAGAGTGGATATGGCTGACCGACAGCCGCTGGAATGCAGAGCGCAAGACAGTGACCGCGTCGGCGGCCGGCGGGGGACGATACGCGGCGCTGTTCGACCTTCAGCCGCCGGTTATCTCGCGGATCAATATCAAGCCCGGCATGACGTATTACAATCCGCGCCCGGAGATCCGCTTCACGCTCGCCGACAATTTATCGGGTATCGCCGACGACCGGGCGATCGATGTCAGACTGAACGGGCAATGGCTCATCCCGGAATACGATCCGGAATCAAAGATTTGTAAGACCCGACCCGTCGATCCTTTGCCAGACGGAGAGCATCATGTCGGAATTACGGTGGTCGACCGCGCCGGTAACCGGGCCGAACAATACTTCCGCTTCTATGTTAAGGATAAGAGCCGTAACTGAGCCGTCACGAACCAGAGGAGCTGCCGGGTAGGTGTTATTTCCCATTCGCGATGATCAACCGACGGTCCGGACGCCATACGTGACGGTCGCGTTGATCGTTGTCAATACGCTCATTTTCCTCTATTCGCAGACCATGGGACCGCGCGGTTTCCAGGTATTTCTGGCAACCTATGGTTTCACACCGGGGATTTATTTCGGCAGCGCGCACGAACTGACGATTCCGGGCTGGTACTATCTGACGCCGTTCACATCGATGTTTCTCCATGGGGGGTGGATGCACCTTATCGGCAACATGCTTTTTTTGTGGATCTACGGCAATAATATCGAGGATTTCTTCGGCCCGGTGAAGTTCACGTTGTTTTACCTCGTGGCCGGTCTCGCTGCAGTGGGTCTGTATACGCTGCCCAATGCCGGATCGACCGTGCCGCTGGTGGGGGCATCGGGAGCTATTTCGGGCGTTATGGGGGCGTACCTGGTGTTGCATCCCCGGGCCGAGGTTACCTGTCTGCTCTTTTTCTTCTTTATCCAGTTTATCGTTTTGCCCGCCAAGGTAGTCCTGGGAATCTGGCTGGTGTATCAGCTGGTGATGACGTTGATCGGCGATCAGTCCGGCGTAGCCTATCTGGCGCATGTCGGCGGGTTCGTGTTCGGCTGGGTGATACTCTGGGCGTGGGTGAAGTTGAGCGGTCGCGGGTCCGGTCCCCGCGGCGGCCAGCGAGTCTACCGCATGCAGTGGTAAGCGGCTGCTCAGAATCTGCGCAGTTCCCTCCTAACTGACTATCCTGCAATAAGATGTTCTCCGGGCGGTTCGCCCGGTAAAGTAGCGGCTTATTCCGGCCGATACATCATGTAAGTGTAAGTATGTCTCGAACACCCCCTAAGGAGGATGGCGATGGCCGCAAAAAAACAATGGGTGTTTCGCTCCTATGAGGATGTCGAAGAGCGGTACCTGAAGGGCGAATTCGACTGCGACGATATCGCGGACTTTGATGATCCGATGGTGCTTGACTGGTGCGAACGACTTGCGGACTGGGCGCCGAAGGTGGCGCTCTGTTTCAATCCGAACACGAGTCCGGTGACGCTGGACCGTATCTCCCAGCACGAAATGCCGGAGCTTCGCCGCCTGGTCTGTTTCCATAAGAACACGAGTCCGGAGACGCTGGAGCGTTTGCTGACCGATGGAGACCGAGAGTGCCGGGACAGCGCGTCGGTTTATCTGCAGAAGTGGCACCCGGGCCGCTCGGCGGCCGACAAAAAGCGTGTCACCGTTCGCGCCAAGTTCTGAAAAGATTCTGTTTCCGCTTAGTCCACCAAAGCGCGTCCGTGCCAGCCACACGGGCGCGCTTTGATTTTGGGCAGGGGGGTGGGGGAACTCCGCGAACAAACGGGTAGTGTCGGGCATCACGGGTGGGCGGGCGGGGTGAATTCGAAACCCCTTGACTCCGGCCGTAGAAAAGGTATTTTTCACCGATTTGTGAAAAATGTCACCAGTGTGCATGCTGGTTTTTTGCCCGTCTACGTGAGGAGTTCGCTGTCATGATTACCAAGCAGCAGTCGCTCGAGTACCACAGCCTGGGGAAACCCGGCAAGATAGAGGTCAATCCCACCAAACCGTGCATGACGCAGCGCGACCTGTCGATGGCCTACACGCCCGGCGTCGCGCAGCCGTGCCTCGAAATCAAAGAAAATCCGGCGGATGTCTACAAGTACACGGCCAAGGGCAACCTGGTCGCGGTGGTGTCCAACGGTACGGCGGTGCTCGGTCTGGGCAATATCGGCGCCGCCGCGGGCAAGCCGGTGATGGAAGGGAAGGGCGTTCTGTTCAAGCGGTTTGCCGACGTCGACGTGTTCGATATCGAGCTGAACACGGAGGATCCCGACGAGGTGATCAAATGCTGCCAGTTGCTGGAGCCGACGTTTGGCGGTATCAACCTCGAAGACATCAAGGGGCCGGAGTGCTTTTATATCGAAGAAACGCTCAAGGCCACGATGAAGATCCCGGTCTTCCACGACGATCAGCACGGGACGGCAATCATATCGGCTGCGGCGCTGGTCAACGCGCTGGAGCTGGTGAACAAGGACATTTCGAAGGTCCGGGTGGTCTATTCGGGCGCGGGCGCCGCCGGTATCGCGTGTGCGAAGCTGTACATTTCGCTGGGCGTGAACCCGGAGAACATCCTCATGACCGATTCCAAGGGCGTGCTGTATGAGGGGCGCGGCGACAAATACAACAAGTACAAGCAGCAATTCGTCCGCAAGACCGACCGTCACACGCTGGAGCAGGCGATGGAGGGTGCCGACGTGTTCGTGGGGGTCTCGGTCGCGAACACGGTGACCAAGAAGATGGTCCAGTCGATGGCCAAGGATCCGGTCATTTTTGCGATGGCGAATCCGGACCCGGAGATCACGTACCCGGATGCGGTTGCCGCCCGCAAGGACGTGATCATGGCGACGGGTCGTTCCGACTATCCCAACCAGGTCAACAACGTGCTCGGATTTCCGTTCATTTTCCGCGGTGCGCTGGACGTGCACGCGACGGCTATCAACGAGGAGATGAAGATCGCCGCCGTGAAGGCGCTGGCTACGCTGGCGAAGCAGAACGTGCCGGAGGAGGTCGCGCGTGCGTACGGTGTCGATCATTTCAAGTTCGGCCGGGAGTACATCATTCCCAAGCCGTTTGATCCGCGCGTTTTGATCTGGGAATCGACGGCGGTGGCCAAGGCCGCCATGGACAGCGGGGTCGCCCGGCGTCCGCGCGATATCGACGAGTACCGCGTCGAACTCGGCAAGCGCATCGGCAAGGGCCGCGTGTTCATGAACGTGATCTACGACAAGGCCAAGAAGAAGCCGAAACGGGTAGTATACACGGAAGGCACGTCGACCCGCGTGCTCAGGGCGGCGCAGATCGTGCGGCACGAGCAGTTGGCCGCGCCGATCGTGCTTGGCGATCCCGACGAAATCCGGCAGATCGCCAAGCGGTTCGAGATTGACCTGACCGGAATTGAGGTTGTCAATCCGCTGACGTCGGCGAAGTTCGAGGAGTACGCTCAGTTGTTCCATCAGAAGCGTTGCCGTCACGGGGTCGACATGGAGAAGGCCCGCTGGATGGTTCAGCAGCCGCTGTATTTCGGCATGATGATGCTGGAGGCGGGCGACTGCAACGCGCTGCTGGGCGGCGTGCGTTCGGATTATCCTACGGCTATGCGGGCCGCGCTCGAGGTCATCGATCTCAACCCGGGTGTTCACCGGGTGTCGGCGCTGATCGCGATGATCAAGAAAGATCGGTTGTACATGTTCGCGGATACGGCGGTCAATATCGATCCGACCGCGGAGGAGATGGCCGAGATTGCGATCGGCTCATCGCGCGTGGCGCGGGCGTTTAATATCGAACCGCGCATCGCGATGTTGTCCTTCTCCAACTTCGGTTCAGCGCCGTCGGAGGCGTCGAGGAAAGTGGCCCGGGCGACCGAGCTGGTGAAGAAAAACGCCCCCGACCTGATGGTGGATGGCGAGATGCAGGGTGACACGGCGGTTCGCCCGGAAATCCGTGAGTTCCTGTTCCCGTTTTCGACTCTGAAGGACACGGCCAACGTGTTCGTGTTCCCGTCGCTCGACGCCAGCAACTGCGCGTACAAGCTGCTCAAGGAGCTGGGCGAGATGACGGCGGTCGGTCCGATCATGATAGGCTTTTGCAAGCCGGTTCATATCCTGATCCGGACGCAGGAAGTCAACGAGATCGTCGACATGACGGCGATTGCGGTAGTCGACGCACAGCTCAACGAAGCTCGGTAGTGGGTCGTTGACCGACTGAGAAGTATCGGCATCTGCACCGGCGGTCGGGAAACCGGCCGCCGGTTTTTTCTGGACGAAAACGTCCGGATTGATGTATGGTCCGGTGAGATGCGCGCGCACGGGCGCATGCGAACGGTGCGAAACGGGATGGACAGTCCGAAGAACATAGTAATCGTCTCGGACGGGACGGGTCGGACCGCCAAGCGGCTGATGGATGCGGTGCTGGTCCAGTATGCCCGGAAGGATGTCGAGTTCAATATCGTCGAGGTGTACCGCGAGGTGCGCGACCGGGCGGCGATCGATCGCGTACTGGGCGACATCAGCGATGATTACCTCGTCATTTATTCCATTATCTCGAAGCGATGCAGCAAGTATTTCCACGAGCGACTACGCGGGCGCAATATTCTGCATTTGAACGTGCTCGAGCCGATGCTGTCGACCATGTCGAAGTTTCTCGGCGTGCATCCCGACTACGAGCCCGGCATCCTGCACGTGATCGATGATCGCTACTATTCGAAAATCGATGCGATCGGGTACACGGTCGAGCACGATGACGGGCGGGGGCGGACGGTGGAGGATGCGGATATCGTGCTGGTGGGGTTGTCCCGCACCTGCAAGACGCCGATCAGCATGTACCTGTCCTGCAACTACGGGCTGCGCGTGGCCAACATACCGGTTGTCGCGGAGATACTGCTCGAAGAAAACCTGTTCAAACGACTTACGGATGTCGACCCGCAAAAGGTTTTCGGGTTATTGATGCAGCCCGACGTGCTGGCGCGGATTCGGGAAGAGAGGTCGCAGCATCTGGTCGGAACCACGATGTACGATCATATGCAGGCGTATTTCGACGTGCGCCGGATACGTGAGGAGCTTCGGTTCTGCCGCCTGCTGTATGCCAAGGCAGGGTGGCGGAAAGTAGATGTGACGCACCGGGCGATCGAGGAAGTCTCCCGTGAGATAATGGAGGAGATGGGCCTGGAAGGCGTGGAATAGCCTCCTGAGCGGCTCAAACGCGGGCCGTGCCGCCCGCCCGCCCGGAAATCCCCCAATAACGGCCATAATTTTGTTGCACTATGGGTTAGCTCGCGCTAAACTATTCGGCGGCGGGATCGATACTAGCCATAGTGCCCGTCACACAGGGCTGCCTGTAGATACTCGAACGTAAAGGGATGTACGTTGGGATTTTTTGACATGCTTTCGAACGATGTTGGGATCGACCTCGGCACCGCCAATACGCTTGTCTACGTCCGCAATCAAGGTATCGTTCTTAACGAACCGTCGGTCGTGGCTATCGAAAAATCCTCCGGCAAGATCCTCGCTATCGGCTCGGCCGCCAAGGAGATGACCGGTCGCACACCGGGGGGAATCGAGGCGATCCGTCCGTTGAAGGACGGGGTGATCGCCGATTTCGAGATGTCAGAGCGTCTGATCGCCGATTTCATTCGGCGCGTGGTCAAGCACAAATACCTCATGAAGCCCCGGGTCGTTATCTCCGTACCATCGGGCATCACCGAAGTGGAGAAGCGCGCGGTGCGTGACTCGGCGGAGAATGCGGGTGCGCGCGAAGTGTATCTGCTGGCTGAGCCGATGGCTGCGGCGATCGGTGTCGGTCTGGCGGTGGATCAGCCGACCGGGATCATGATTATCGATATCGGCGGCGGCACCTCTGAAATCGCGGTCATCGCGCTCAACGGGATCGTAAACGACACGTCGATTCGCGTGGCCGGTGACGAATTCAATGACGCGATTATCAACTACTTCAAGAAGAATTACAATCTGCTGATCGGCGAGCTCACCGCCGAAGATATCAAGATCAAAGTCGGCTCCGCGTATCAACTGGAAAAAGAGTTGTCGATGGAGATCAAGGGCCGCGACCTCGTGGCCGGTGTGCCGAAAAATCTCAAGATTTCCTCGGCGCAGGTTCGGGAAGCGCTATCGGAGACGCTGGACATCATAGTCGAGGCAGTCCGTCAGGCGCTCGAACAAACCCCGCCGGAACTGGCCTCTGACATTCTGGAACGCGGCATTATCCTGACCGGCGGCGGCGCGTTGCTCCGCGGGCTCGATAAACGGCTTCGGGCGGAGACGAATCTGCCGGTGAACGTGGCGGATGATCCGCTGACCTGCGTGGTTCGCGGGACCGGGCGGGTGCTGGACAATCTCGCCCAGTACTCGAAGGTATTGGAGCGTAGTCGTAAGGACTGACGGTAGAACAGGTTACGAGCGAGGCCGGAGATTCTCCGGCCTTTTTTTGTGGTGTTTTTGTCATCCGTATTAATCTTTTGCGGATACAACCTGTCTTATCTCTCGGAAACTGGACGAGGATGGCAACCGGAACAGATGCTGACCAGGCAGAACTGGTACGACTGGCCCAGAAGGGAGACCGCCAGGCCTTTGGAATCCTGGCTCGACAGGTTATGAAACCGCTCGTGGCGTTGACATATCGAATGACGGGAGATTCCGATGCGGCGAGAGATCTCGCGCAGGACAGCCTTGTCGCCGCCTGGGAGAAGCTGGCCGGTTTCCGCGGCGACTCCCGGTTCGATACCTGGGTGTTCCGGATAGCCTCCAACAAAACGCTCAATTACCTGCACGGCCGTCGCGAGTACCAGCTGACCGAAACGCTGGAGGAGTCGGTGGCAACGGCGGACGCCGACCGGCCCGACCGGCAGATGCAGACGCAGGAACTCAGGGTCGGCGTGATTGCTTTTATGGCGACGCTGCCGGAGAGGCAGCGGCTTGTTTTCAACCTCCGGTTTTATCGCGGGATGTCGTTTGCGGAGATTGCCGATGTTACCGGCAATGCATTGGGAACGGTTAAGACCAACTATCGTGAAGCGGTCGGGAAACTCCGCACGTACGCGCGCGAACAGGGGTGGCACGCATGAGTGACGATCGTTTTCAAGGCCGAGATGACGGCGACGACCGCCTTGACGGTTTCGAGAAGTATCTCGGAGCCGATGCCGATTTCTACCCTGATGATGTGGAAGTCGAGCGGATGCTGGCCCGGGTCAACGAGCGGATCGATGAGCTCGGTGGACCGGTATCGGCGCCGGTATCGATTCGCATGACGCCGATCTGGAAGCAGGCGTTGGCGTCGGCGGCGGCGATCCTCCTCGTGGTCGGGGCGGCCTATGTCGGCATGCAAACCGGTCTGCTCGTGCCCGGAGGCGGGGAACGCGAGACTGCGGTGGTAACGTTCGATACGGCATCGTTGATGACCGAGATAACGGATTATGAAACCGAGCTGTATGCGCTGACCGACCGCGGCGTGCAGACACTGTTGCAGGAAGCGGTAGCCGGCGACGGCGCGGTATCGGCGGAGCGACTCCTGGGAGACCTGACCGACGATGAGTACGAATACCTCCAGGCGACTTTTGACGTAGGAGATTTGCTGTGATGCGACGCGTGTTGATGATATTCGCCTGTGCGGCGATGTTGACAGTGCCCGGCGGCGCCGCCGAGACGTCCGATGAGCACGCATGCTTTCCGGCGGGCGAGGCGCTCGCGGCAGGCGGCGAGACGCCGTGCGATCCGCTGCCGATTCTGTTGGCGCAGGGAGAGCCTCCGATGGACAGCAATGCGCGGCCGCGGATGCTGCATCGCGACGGCCCGAAGGGGCCGGGCGGGGGAGAAATGCGCAAACACCTCGAGCAACTCCGCATGCTGAAGATGCTCGAATTTCTCGACCTCGCCGAAGATCAGGAGATTGCGTTTCTGACACGCTTCAAGAGCCTTCGGGCCGATGAAGACCAGATCGAGGCGGAACGCAAGGTGTATGTGGAGAGGCTCTCCGAGCTGGTAACGTCGGAAGACCCGAATGACGGAGCCATCCGGGCGGCAGTTGATTCAGTCCGCATCAAGATGAAGCAGCGAATTGCGCTCTTCGAAGCGTTTGTGGACGATGTCGGTGAGCTGCTCACGCCCGCGCAGCTGGGTAAACTGGTGATTTTCCACGACCGATTCGAATACGAGCTGCTTGAGCGCGTGCGCAGTTTCCAGGACCGTCGCGGAGCAAAAGGCGGCGCTGGAAATCCTATGGAACGACCGTAATAGTGTGGATACACAATCAGAAAAGGATAACAACAATGAGAAAGACAATACTTCTGCTGCTCGTGGCGCTGCTGATACCGGCCACGCTGGTACTGGCGCAGCCATGGGACGGCCGCGGCCGTGGTGACTGCGACGGTCCGCGAATGATGGGCGGCCGCGGGATGCATTGCGACATGGGGCCCGGCACGGGGTTTGGCCGTGGCATGGGAATGGGCGAGGGGATGTCCGGCATGATGATGCTGCTTCGGAACGCCGACGAGATCGGCCTGACCGACGAGCAGAAGACGAAGATTGAGGATATGTCAACGCGCTTCCAGACCGAGCGGATCGACAAAGAAGCCGAACTGAAGAAGGCCCGGGTGGCTCTTCGCGCATTGATGATGAAGGACGATGCCGCGCAGGCGGACGTGATGGGGGCAATCGACCGTGTCGCCGTGCTCGAAGGCGAGATGAAGAAGATGCGCTATTCGCACTACACAGCGATGCGCGGTGTGCTGACGCCCGAGCAGCAGGACAAGATCAAGCAACTTCGCACTGAGCGTCGGAAAGACAGATGGGACGATAGGGACGACCAACGCGGCATGGGGATGGGTATGCGCCGTGGAATGCAGGGTGGCAACTAATCTCCATAGGTTCGTTTCAATCGCTTCCTCCAGCGGGCCCGCCGAGACTCGGCGGGCCCTTTTGTGTGTTGGTCGATACGGTGGCAGTATATCGATTACTGCCATTTTGGCTGACCCCTGCCAATTGTGATTGACCTGCCCTATGTCTACGGTGTATAATTCGCCATATGTACAAAGAGAAGATTCTTGAATTCTTCCGGGTCGACGCTGACAGGCCGTTGCGTGTGAAAGAGTTAGCAAAGGCGCTTGGAATCGATGAAGGCGCGTACAGCTCTTTTCGCAAAGATGTCAAATCGCTCATTGAGTCCGGCGAGCTGGTTAAAATCAAGGGGGGAAGGCTGGGGCTTGCGCGGGACCTCAATGTCCTGATCGGGGCAATTTCCATCAACCGCAAAGGAATCGGCTTTGTCCCCCGCGATGGAGAGGCCGAGGATATCATGATTCCGGAGAACGGCCTCAACACCGCGATGGACGGCGACCGGGTGATGGTGCGAATGACGGGTAAGCATTTCGGTCGTGAGGCGGGAACGGTCATTCGCGTGTTGGAGCGAGCCAGACGGAATATTGTCGGGACCTTTCACACGAGCCGGAGCTTTGCTCACGTCGTTCCCGACAACCCCCGTTTTCACCGTGACATCTACATTCCGGCTACGGAAACCGCCGGCGCCAAGGAGGGCGAGAAGGTTGTCGCCGTACTGGAGGTGTGGGAGAGCCCCTGGCTGAATCCCGAGGGCAGGATCACGGAACGCCTGGGATTTCCCGGCCAGCCGGGTGTCGACATGCGTACGGTGATCAAGAGCTTCGATTTGCCCGAGGAGTTTCCGCCCGACGTGCTCGATTCCGCGGAGCGCGCCGCCGCCAAACTTACAGCGGAATCCATGGAAGGTCGGCTAGACCTGACCAAAGAATGCATCTACACGATTGATCCATCGGACGCGAAAGACCATGACGATGCGGTGTCGGTCGAAAAGACGGCAACGGGGTACCGGCTGGGGGTTCATATTGCGGACGTTTCGTTTTTCGTGGAGCCGGGAACGCCGCTTGACGACGAGGCGTTCGAGCGCGGCAATTCGGTGTATTTGCCGGGGACGGTTATCCCGATGCTCCCCGAGAATCTTTCGAACGATGTCTGTTCGCTCAAGCCGAATCGCAAGCGCCTCGCGCATTCCGCGATCATGGAGTTCGACCACAAGGGCAAGATGACCGGCTGGACGTTCGCGGATACGGTTATCAAGTCTTCCGCCAAGCTTGCCTATGAAGAAGTGCAGGACTTTTTTGACGGCAAGCCGGCGCCCAAGAAGCTGGAGCGGGTGGCGGACAACCTTCGGGTAGCGCGCGAACTGGCGCAGTTACTGACGAAGCGGAGGATGGCCGACGGATCGCTGGATTTTGATTTGCCGGAAGCGAAAATCATCCTGAACCAAAAGGGCGAGGTTCTTGAACTCGGCAACCGTGTGCGACTCGAGTCGCACCGGCTGGTCGAGGAGTTCATGCTGGCGGCCAACAAGGCGGTGGCGATCGAGGTGTTCCGACAGGGCCGGCCGTTTATCTACCGGGTGCACGACAAGCCCGATCTGGAGAAGCTGGAGGCCTTCTCGTACATGATGAAGCGGTTGGGTTACCACTTCGCAGTTTCGAAGAACATGAGGCCGGGTGATTTCTCCCGCTTTCTCGAGGAGGTCAAGGAGGCGCCGGAGGCGGATTTTATCAATGAGTTGATGCTTCGCTCCATGAAAAAGGCCGTCTACCAACGCGAGAACATCGGGCATTTCGGCCTGGCCTTCACGCACTACACGCACTTCACCTCGCCGATTCGTCGCTACCCGGACCTGCTGGTGCACCGCCTGCTTCGCAAACTTCGGCAGAAAGCCTTCAACGCCGCATTCACGAAGCGGGTCACGGGTGTGATCGATCATGTCGGCGAACATTGCTCGGAGACGGAACGCCGGGCCGAAGCCGCAGAGCGGCAGGCGGTGAAGATCAAGCAGGTCGCGTACATGGCCAATCATCTCGGCGAGGAGTACAGCGGCGTGATTTCCGGGGTGACCTCGTACGGGTTTTTCGTGCGTCTGGACAATCTCGGGGTCGAGGGACTGGTGAAAATGTCGTCGATAGAAGACGACTATTATCGCTACGAGGAGAGCAACTACCGTATGATCGGTACGCGGCACGGGCGGACGTTCCGACTCGGCGACGCGATCAAGGTCGGGGTGATGTCGGTCGACACGGTCGCCGGGCAGGTAGACCTGTTCGTATCGGAGGAACGGCGCGACCGCGCGGTGCGACCGTTCAAGCCTCTCGGTAAGAAGGGGAAGGTGCTTGCCACGGTGAGCAAGAAGAAGCAGAAGGCCGACCGGCCGAGGAAGAAAAAGAAAAACAGACGCAGATAAACGTATTGTCATGGTTTCACCGATAGTCATACTGGTTACGCCCGGCGGTTATGGGCCGGGCGCGATAGCGTGGGAAAAACTCGGCACGGTCCTTACCGAGCTGGCCGAGTTGTACCAGCTCGTGAAAGAAACGAGAATCGATATCGTGCTGGTCGACGAGGACCGGATCGACATCACGCCGGCGGTGGCGACCCGGATTCGCCGCTACAATCCGCTGGTGGATATCTGGCGGTTTTCGAATCAGCAGCGCGATCCGGACGATCACGAGAAGTATATCGACGGTCATGTGTCGACCGAGTACGGGCAGGCCGGCGTTCGGGACAAGATACGGCAGATACTTGACGACAAGCGGTTGCTGGAGCGGTACGGCTTTGTGGGCCGGTCGCCGCAGCTTCGGCAGATCGCGCACACGATCCAGCGGATTGCGCCGACGGACGCATCGGTGTTGATAGTCGGCCCATCGGGATCCGGTAAGGAGCTGACGGCACGGGCGCTGCACAAGGATTCGAAGCGGTCGGATCACCCGTTTGTAGCGATCAACTGTGGTGCGCTTGCTGAAGGAGTTCTGGAATCGGAGTTGTTCGGCCACGAACGGGGCGCGTTTACCGGGTCGGTGGCAAAGCGCGAAGGGCTGTTTCACAAGGCCGACGGAGGCACGATTTTCCTCGACGAAATCGGCGAGACGACGCAGAACATGCAGGTGAAGCTTCTTCGCGTTCTCGAGGACGGCACGTACTATCCGGTCGGCTCGTCATCGCCGCGCCGCGTGGACGTGCGGGTGGTTGCGGCCACGAATCGCGATCTCACGGAGGCGATCGCCGAGCGGCATTTCCGGGAGGATCTCTACTTTCGAATCGGGGTCGTGAAGATAATCCTGCCGCCGCTGCTGGAGCGGCCGCAGGACATTCAACCGCTGCTTCATCACTTCTGGGAAGGCGGGCGTGAGCCGAACTACAGCGACTCGGCGCTCAGCCTGTTGACGCGCTACGACTGGCCGGGCAATGTGCGGCAGTTGCGCAATTTTGTCACGCGCATGACGGCGTTAAAGCCGACCGGGCTGGTGGAGGCGGTCGATGTGGAACGATTTATCGCCGAGCAGCACGCCGGCGGTACCAACCTGCCGGTTTCGACTGGACGAACGGTGGAGGAAGCCGGGCAGGAGCTGATTTATCGCGCTATCGTGCAGCTCGGCAACGAGGTTCGTCTGCTGCGCGATCTGATAACGGCACATCTGCCCGATGAGTCATCGGCGACGCGCAGCGAGGGCGACCGGGCCGTTCCGCCGGGAAACGCAACGATGGATGACATGGAACGAATGTTGATAGAACAGACATTGGCCGCCACGGGCGGCAACCGCAAAGAGACCGCCCGGCGGCTTGGTATCGGCGAAAGGACCTTATACAGGAAAATCAGCAAGTACCGTCTTAATTGAAGCACGTTTCGGTCAGCCTGGCCGCTTTCTGGCTGACAGCTGTGTTCACTGCATCATCGGTGTCCGGGCAACGCGTATCGACGCTGGTGTTTCCGTCGGAAGACGAAATCCGCCAGGCGCTCGAGATGGGGGAGATTGAGATCTCGCATTATCTCCGGCTTCTCGAACTCTCCCAGACGGGGATAGATACGTCCGATTCCTACCTGTTCGATGAAATTCCCAATCTTGCCGGTTTTCTGTGGGGCGAGGGTGTCCTTCGGACCGATCTCGAATGCGAGCAGGAAAGCGGGTTTCTCGACACGACCGGCACGGTGTCGCGCGGTTACGTGCGCTACCAGACCGGGAAAGAACTGCGCGAGCAGGGCCGAAGCCGGTATCGCACTGCGCTCCGACTCGAACTGCACCGGCACTGGCGTCTGACGGCGAGAGTGAATCGCGAGTATACGGGACGCGAACGGATGGGGTCGCGGTTGCTCGAATACCGCAACCCGCACGGGGCTTTGCGGTCACTGAAAATCGGTTCGTTTACCGAGCGATACGGGCTTGGCGCGGCGTGCGGCTATTCCGGGCGTCGGCTGTCGTTTGCCGACAAGCTTACGGGCGAGTCACTACTCTATCCGGACTTTGGCGGGTACAACGGTGTGTCATCGGACGTGCGCTCCGGCACATGGGGGTTGCGGGCCCTTGTCTCGGCGGCGCGGGACCGGACACATCGATTGGAGACAACAGGTGCAGCCATGACCCGCACTTTTGGACGCACGGACATCTCGCTGATCGGGGGCGCGACCCGCCTGATCAATCGTTCGACGCGGCGCTTTCGAGCCGATACCAAGACGGCCCTGTCACTGGGGTGGCAGTACAGCAAAGGCAGAGCCGCGGTTGAAGTAGCGCAGCAGTGGTCGGGCAGGGGCGCCCTGGCCGCGCTGCTGGAGTGGCGCCATCGGCTCGAACGCGCGCACTTCGGTATTGCCGCGTGGCACTATGGCGAGCGCTTTGACGGGCTCGTCTCAGGAGCGAAAAGCGGCGGTTTGTCGCGAGCGAAAGTGTGGGAGGATGTTTCGTACGAGTATCGGGATCGGATGAGCGGACAGTCGGGGCTTTTCGTGCGGACCGTAACGCGGATAGCGCCCCGAACTGATTTTCTGGCAACGGCGCAGGCGGGCGGGATCGACGGCGATAGCGCGGGGGTCGAGTTGTTGTGCGGGTTGACGCACCGGGTTTCTCCGGACTGGACAATTCGATTCGATTGGCTGATCGACCATCAACGGACTCTGCCGCCAAAAGACTGTACGGAACAGCAGGTCCGGTTCGAACCCCGTTTTAGCGGTGCTAACGTTCGCTTGAGGACATATATTGCGTTCACGCGAAGTACCGACAGGAAACGCGAGCGGTCGGAGGAGTATTGGTCATGGTTCGCGCGGGTTTCGCTGGATTTGCACGACATGGGCAGGCTGGATCTCTGGACAAATGTCTCGCGAATAGAAAATGGTTCGCTCGATTACTGGTACGGGTACGTGCAACACGAGCAGCCGTTGTTTGAATCGATCCTGGTGGTGCTGAAATTGTCGCGCGCCTATCGGCGGAACATGAATCCGCCGGGGTATACGCAGTTTGCGATACAGGTCACGGCGGCTCTGTAGTATGCGAAGACTCATATTCATACTGCTCGTGCTCCTTTGGTCCGCTCAGGCAGCGGATGTCATGGCCGCGGTGCGGGTCAGCGAAGTTATGGCAAATGAGCCGGGCTCGGCGACATCGCTGGAGTGGATCGAGTTGCACAATGACGGATCAGCTGCCGTTTCACTTTCATTCTATGAGATTCGGGTCGATGGTGTCCCGATCGCTTTTTCGGTGCCGCTGACGATCGATTCCGGCGAGTACATTATTGTCTGCCGCGACTTCTTCTCATTTGAGGAGACATTCGGCGACGCATCGGGCATCTGGGGTGACGATTCATCGGAGCACGGCAGGCTCGTCCAGCCTTCCGGATCGTTCAGCCTCTCGAACAGTGCAGGGTCTGTTTCGGCCGTGCGCATCACGCCCTTTGCGGCCGACTCGCTCAGTTGGACTTTAAGCGGCGGTGACGGCATATCGTGGGAACGGGAAAACTATGTTTCGCCGACGCCGAGGCAGTCGCTTGATCCATCGGGTTCCACGCCGGGCTACATTAACTCACGGATGCCGGTACCGGTCGATCTCTCGATAGATACGGTGGCAGTCTTCCCCACCGAAACAGGCAGCAGAGTCATCGCGGTCGTTACCAATCGCGGACAGCAAAGCTCAGAAAACGACAGCCTGCGCGTGTTCTACGTGAATGCCGCCGACACATCGGATATCAGCGATCTAATCGAGCTGATCGCGATACCGTCGCTGGATACCGGGTTCTCAACGCCGATCACATTTGATCTTGCCCCTGCGGCGATGTACGATACAATCGGACTTCGGCTTCCCCTCGACAGCCGGGTGAACAATAACCGTCGTGACGTCATGGTCGTGGGGCCGGCGTTTCCACCCGTCATGTTGTCGGAGTTCCTGGCGAACCCAGCCGCCGGGCAGACCGCCGAGTGGATCGAACTAACCACCCGCATGGACGCCCTGCATGATATCGCCGGCTGGTCTATCGGCGACGCGCTCAGTGTTCACGTGATCAGCGCTGACGAGTTCATCATCACGCCGGGGCAGTATCCGGTGCTGACCGATAACAGCGCGGCGTTTCTGCTGGATTACCCGGATTTCGATGGGACGGTGGTGATGCCGGACGGCTGGGCCACGCTGAACAATTCCGACGACGTCGTCCGGCTGGTCGACCCATTCGGATTCGTGGCCGACTCAGTGACCTACGGATCGACGTATGCCGACAACCACACATGGGCGCGCGGCTACGGACAGGACGGGCAGCTTCTGTGGGGCCGCTCATCCGTCGCGGGCGGCTCCCCCGGCGACAGCAACGATATCAGGATAACACCGAACGCACCGGGACTGCGCGTGTCGATTGACCCACAGGTCATCTCTCCTGATGGTGACGGTATCGATGAAACCGCCGTGATCCGCGTTGCCGGTCCCGCCGACGTCGTGTACACAATCCGTCTGTACGATCGCCAGGGACGAGAAGTGCGCACGTTTGAAGACGGCGCCCGGGACCTTCGTCCTGAATACGAGTGGGACGGCCGTTCGGGCGGCGGCGCTCGTCTTCCTATCGGGATCTATATTTTGTACGTCGAAGCGGAGGGTGTGGAATCCGTCAAGAAGACGGTGGTGGTGGCGCGATGATACGGATGATGGGCGTGTCCGCTTGCCTGTTGATGCTGTGCACCGCAACGGCCGCACTCGACCTTGCGTCGTCGCGCGGACCGGGGCAGGGGGCGACTGTTTCGTTTCGGGAGTCATGCCCGACCGAACTGCTGATCGTTCCGACAGGCGCATTGGTCGACCGGCAATGGGGGATCGAAGCGGGATTTGACCGACGCTATGAACTCAGCGAGTTCGACCAGTTTTTTGTGGCTGGAGCCTGCCGTCGCGGACCGATTTCCGTGGCGATAGGACTGGCACAAATGGGCGACGCAGACCTGTACCGGGAGCAAGTTATCCGAGTGCTCGCGGCGGGCCACCACGGGGCATTTTCGGGAGGGTTGATCGTGTCCGGCAAGCAGGTCGACATCACCGGAGGCTATGACCAGCTCCGCGCATCGGCAATCGGCCTGGGACTTTCGTATCGGCACCGTTACGTCATGGTGGGAACGTCGCTCGACAACCTCAACAAGCCCGTCCTATACAAAGGCGCCGTGCCGGACAATCCCGTGTATGCCGGCTATGTGGAAGTGATCGGCCATCGGACGTTCTCGTTCACCGGCCGGGTGTCGTTTGAAGAAACGAAAGAGGTGCAGCTCGGGCTGGGGCAACGCATCAAGCTGGGATCGTACAGCACCTTTTTCTGGGGGTTGGAGACGCGGCCGGTCGAGTATGGAGCGGGGGTGGAACTGCGCATGGGTCGGCACCTGTTCACCTACGCGGCGTCGTATCATCCGACGCTGGGTTTGTCGTTTACCGTGACGCTGGCGACCGGCGGCGGTGGATCGCAACCGACGGAAGAGAGATTTGATTGATCGACACGAGATAGAACGGCGGGAGCGCGAGTTCCTCGCCGGGTATGCGGCACGAGCGGCGGAGTCCCGGGGGCGGGTGTATCCGCAAGACGAGCACCCGCTGCGGACTGCATTTCAGCGGGACCGCGACCGGATTATCCATTCGGCGGCATTCCGCCGCATGGAGTACAAGACCCAGGTCTTCCTGCCGCATGAGGGCGACCACTATCGGACGCGCCTGACGCACACGATCGAAGTGGCGCAGGTCGCGCGCACCCTGTCCCGCTGCCTGGGGTTGAATGAAGATCTGACTGAGGCGGTGGCTCTTGCGCACGATCTGGGGCATACGCCGTTCGGTCACGCCGGTGAGGACGTGCTGGACGAGCTGCTTGCTGACTGCGGCGGTTTCAATCACAACCGCCAGTCACTTCGCGTGATCGACTGGCTGGAGCAGCGGTACCCGGGATTTGCGGGGCTGAACCTGTCGTATGAGGTCCGCGAGGGGATCGCGAAACATGAAACCAAAGCGGTGATCGCCACCGCCGAGTTCCATCCCGACGAGCACCCGACACTGGAAGCAACGCTGGTCGATTTGGCCGACGAGATCGCTTACAATGCGGCGGATGTCGACGACGGCATCAACGCGGGGTTGATCTCGTTCGACGACGTGGTGTCGCTCAGTATCCTCGCTGACTGGGATCCGCGACGGGAGCTTGCCGCGATGACGCTCGACCAGCGGCGCTACGCGGTGGCCCGGATTCTGGTCAATCGTATGGCCACTGATGTGCTTGATGAAACGCAGCGGCGAATTGCCGCTCACCGGATCAAGACGCTCAGCGACGTGCGTCGTGCATCGGGCAAAATCGCCGGATTCTCCGCCGAAGTCGATGAGCAGGTTCGCCAGTTGAAGGCGTTTCTCATGCAGCGCGTGTACCGGCATCCGCGGCTGATGGTGATGACCGCAAACGCGCGCGAGATAATTCAGACGCTCTTCGCGCGTTTTCTCGAGGACCCGTCGCTCATGCCTGCCCGGTTTCAGGAGATGCTGGAACAGCATCCGCTCCAGACGGTCATTGCTGATTATGTGGCCGGGATGACGGATCGCTTCGCCCAGCGGCTGGTCTCACAACGGCCGGAACGGTGTGACTGATCTTTCCACCGGCGACGGCTGTCTTTCAGACCCATTTAAGCGGACTAATTGGGTCCATGCTACACCATTTAGCGTGCGGATTTTGGTGCATGACGTGGGCCAATTTCCTGCATGCGGGTGCATAATAGTGTAGCCTGGCTGAACAAGGCGAGTCCGGACTTGTCAATCAAGTTCATGTGCTGTAAGAAATTGACAATGATACCAGGAAGTGGCACGTAATTTGATTATATGTAAGGCAGTGAAATATATCTATCAAACTCGTAAGGATACGTAGTTTATGCTCAAAATCTCCCGACTTGTGCTTCTGGCTGCCTGCCTGATTTTGGCAGCTGGCAGCAGCTTTGCGTTTCCGACCCTGGTCATGACGGAGACAGTCGAGACAGATCGGTTTGTCGGCTACGATAGCCGTACGTACGATTTTTTCTCTGACATTCGGTTCTACACGCAGCAGGATGACGGTTCCCAGACCATGGGATACTGGATCGGCACGCACGATGATTTGCTGTCGCAGTTGACCTGGAGTCATACGCTCCCCAGCGATCTGCAGGTTCCGCCGGATATCATCCGTCGGGCTACCCTGTGGATCAACGGCAGTGCGATCGACGGCGACGGAAACCTGATTGAGATTAACGGGACGTTTACGTGGAATCCGCTGAACAACGCGTTTGATGACAACACGCTGTATGATTTGACGGATGTTGACGTTCCGGGCTTCTGGAACAACGGTGCGCTGGATGTGAGCATTTTTGCGGGCGAGACTGCGTTCCGCATCAACAAGGCGGCTCTGGCGATTGACTACACCTCGGTCCCCGAGCCGTTGACCTTTGGCCTGTTCGGGCTCGGGTTGCTCGGATTCGGCCTCGTGCGCCGTCTCAACAAGTAGACTCCATACGACAAGTCGGACAATAGACTGCAACCGGCGGCTCGTTTTGAGCCGCCGGTTTTGTTTTGGGCGATTGTCTCGAAAGCGGGCCGATGCAGCGACTTTGAGATCACGGTCAGCCAGATTTGGCCAACGTTGAGGCAATTCAGCGCACAGATGAATCGTGACCTGATTTGTCTCTAAGTTTGCATGATTCTGCAGGAATGTGTAGGAATATTGAACAACTCGGGTCGGTGCGCAAGTGGCCGGAAGTCGCAATATGTTGAATGACAACGCTTTGTCATCACGGCATTAAATTTGCTAAAATTCACGGCGGACAACATATGTCAGGCGGTCTCAGAGGGGCATATATAGACTCGATCGTGCATCGGGGTTCCTCCAACGGGCGCCGTCATACAGTGCGGGAAACCTTAGTTTCAAGGGCATGGGTAATACATGAGAAAGCTTGTCGCAGCAGCGCTGCTTTTCACAGCAATCGCTTTCACCGCCGGGTCGGCGCTGGCCCTGCCGCTGGGCATGAACCAGTCGAGCTGGTCCAATGCCAGTTGGGCGGGTGAGCGCTGGAATTACGTCGAGCAGTTGAATTTCTATGAGATGGGCGGCGACCAGAGCGGGTACTGGATCGGGGCGGCATCGCGTGGATTCGACCAGTCCTCGTTTTCGTACGCGCACAATCTCCCGGTAAATCTTACCCAGGGCGTCAATCGCGCCTGGTTGTGGATCAACGCCGACTATGTCGACACGTATGGAAATATCGTGACCCTTGAGGGGCGCTTCTCCGGTCGGCTGAACCAGTCCAGCTGGTCGTTTGACTGGAACCGGTTCACCTGGACGCACGAGAGCAACACGGTCTACGACCTGACGCCGCTTCCGGCGGACATTTGGTCGGGCGGGACCCTTGACATGTCGATAGCATCGACCGGCTGGTTGGAGCGCGGTATCCGCGTGAACAGTTCCACTCTCGCGCTCAATTACAGTGCAGGCAATCCGACACATGCGGCGGTTCCGGAACCGCTCACGTTGAGTCTCTTCGGCCTGGGCCTCGCAGGTCTGGGCCTGTATCGTCGCTTGAGGTAGCGGCGATCCATCGCACACACCTCCGTTTCTGTACGCCGGCGGGTTATCTGGCAGTCCCCCGCCGGCGATTTTTTTGTCGTATTTAATTTTCAAGATTTGCCGAGTATCGTCTTGACGGAACGATTAAGATAGAGTATCATGGTCCGTTTTCGACGTGGCTTTTCCAATACAATGGCAATATGATTTTCAACAGCATTGAGTTTCTGGTTTTCTTCGTAATCGTGCTCGGCGCTTACTGGATTATGTCCCGGAAGGCGCAGAACTGGTTTCTGCTGGTGGCGAGCTATGTCTTTTATGGCGCCTGGGATTATCGATTCCTCTCGCTGATCCTGCTGTCAACATTCGTCGACTACTACATCGGAAACAAAGTCTACGCCGCCGAAGCGAGTTCGAAGCGGAAGCAGCTGCTGGCGGTCAGTGTCGTGGTCAATCTCGTTATCCTCGGGTTCTTCAAGTACTTCAACTTTTTCGCCGGGAGCCTGCAGGACCTGGTGGGTCTGTTTGGATTCGAGTTGAGCACGTTCAGTCTCACGATTGTGCTTCCGGTCGGCATCTCGTTTTACACCTTCCAGACGATGAGCTACACGATCGATATCTACAAGGGCAAGCTCGAACCGTCCCGCGATTTCTTCGATTTTGCGCTGTTTGTGGCTTTCTTTCCCCAGCTGGTCGCCGGTCCGATCGAACGTGCAATCAACCTCCTTCCGCAGGTGTATGCGAAGCGCAGGTTTGACCTTGACCAGTTCGGCGGGGGCTGTTACCTGATCTTGTGGGGGTTGTTCAAGAAAGTGGTGATTGCCGACAATCTGGCTGTCACAGTCGACCAGATATTCGCGAAGTCAGAAGGATTCTATTCAGGCGAAGTGCTAGTAGGCGTCCTTTATTTCGCCTTCCAGATCTACTGTGACTTTTCCGGCTACTCCGATATTGCCCGTGGTGTTGCGAAGACGCTTGGGTTCGAGCTGATGGTGAACTTCAATTTGCCCTATATCGCCCGCAACCCGAGCGATTTCTGGCTGCGCTGGCATATCTCGCTGTCATCGTGGTTGCGCGACTATCTGTATATCCCGCTCGGCGGCAACCGTCACGGCAACCTCATGACCTATCGCAATCTGATTCTCACTATGCTGCTTGGAGGGCTGTGGCACGGCGCGGCCTGGAATTTCGTGGTGTGGGGACTTTTCCACGGATTGATCCTAGCCGGGCACCGCAAATACACGGAAATTCGCGAGAAGTTTTTCGGGCCGGTTAAGAAGAAAGCCACCTGGTACGGGATCGCCATTTCCGTGACCGTTATGTTTGTCTTTACGCTGTACGGCTGGCTGCTGTTCCGGGCGCACACGTTTGCGCAGATCTGGGAGATGACGGTCAATTTCGTGCCCCTGGGGTTTGATCCGCCCTTTTTCAACGCGCTGGCCAAACTGGTGGTCTACGTATCCGTGCTGGTGCTGGTGCAGATCGGCCAGATCTACACGAAGAACCTCGAGTTTATCGTAGAACGTCCGGTTGCATTGCAATCGGCCTTCTACCTGGCCTGCTTCTATTTGCTGGTAGTCTTTGGAGCCTTTAATGGTACGTCGTTTATTTACTTCCAATTCTAACGGCTGGAAATTCACTGCCGTCGTGGTGGCCCTCGCCGGTGTGCTGTGCGTGGAAGTGCTGCTCGGCGTTGCCGGCCCCGAGAGCGAGATGGTGATGTATTTCGATCTCGTGCGCGAGCTGGTCAAGCAGAAGAAGAATGTCGTGATTGAAGTGCTCGGCGACTCCGTCTCTCGCACCGGTATCTGGGCCGGTATGCTCGAGGAAGAACTCGGCGGCGGGGCGACAGTCGAGAATTACTCGCTGCAGGGATCGGGGCCGGTGTTCAGTTATTTTCTCCTGCGCGACCAGGTGGAAGCCGGTACCGCGCCGAAGTATGTCATCTATGCCCATTCGCCGCACACCTATTCCGGCGTCCGATTCCCGGTGTTGGTGGGGACATTTGCCACGTGGCCGGAGACGATCGAGCTGATGTTGACGGGGGAGGAACCGTACGAAGTTCTGTACGGCGTGTTGAACCGCTTCTCGTACACGCTTCGCTATCGCGACCAGTTCGACAAAGCGAGTCGCGGCGACATGACGTTTTTCACCGAGGCACGAGAGATTTATTTCGGCGACCGGTTGTACGAACACGAGCTTGCGAATGTGAGACGTCAGGACTTCTCGGTGGAACTTCCGGACCGGTATGTCGACCCATTCACGATCTCCTCACTTAACCGGAAGTATTTCGAAAAGTTTCTTGATCTGGCCGAGACCAACGGCATCACGATTCTCTGGGTGACGATGCCGCTTCCGCAGTCGGTATACGACGCCCGGCAGGCCGATGGGTTCATCGCCGACTACTATGCGTTTATCGACAGTATCGAAAGTCCGAACGTGGTGATGCTCCAGCCGGAGTTCACGGTTCTCGATAACAAGTACTTCCGCGATCATTCGCATTTGAACGCCGACGGGGGCATCGAGTTTACGAAACAGCTGGCGGCGAAGATTGCCCCGCTTGTCAACGGCGGCGACGCCAACTTGCCTGCTCGGGCGGGCCTGTCATTGCCGACTCCTTAGCCGGGCTTCTGAACCCGGTCACTATCCCCTGCGCCAAAAAGAATTGTGGCGTGATTACTCCATATCCGGTATCTTTGATTATCGGAGGGGCATCAGGCTCCTTCCGATAACAATTGCTTTCGTGCGCAGTCGGGTACAGTGGTGAAAGCTATTCTGGCCGTCCTTGCAGTCGTTTTCTTGTTTGCAGCCTCGATGATGAGTTACGCGGAGTGCGGGCTATACCTTTCCGGGGCGTGTGCCCGGGAATCGGAGGACGCCGCTGCATCGTGCCACGAATCTGACTTTTCGGACGACTCACCTTGTCACGAGGCAACCCCTTCAGGATGTAATACTGACTCGGGTTGTCTCTTCGCCCGGGAGAACGCCACCAGACAACCATGCGAACCGAAGCCGGACTGCGAACGCGAGTGTCATCGAATAGTTGCGCCGCCGCTGGTCGCCGATGGGCCGAGCCGGACAACAACGCCTGGTCCCGATACTCACGTTTTCAGCACCATTACGGTGAGGTTCGACGCGGTGGCGAGTGCGGTCACTCAAGCTCCCGATACACCGCCTCCTCGCGCGGTGCACGAAGGCATCGCGACGACGGTTCTACGCATTTGATCAGTTGCACCAGCCATGGATTCGCATGGCACTGATGCAAACTGATTAGACGTTGAACCATTATCGGAGGGTACTCCTTTGAAAAGACATTCCTTGTTCGTGATAGGCACGCTGGCGCTGCTGGCGGTATTTGCATTCGGCAATACCGTTCTGGCCGACCAGACCGCAGCCGATAAGGACAAAAAGGACAGCGAGAAGAAAGCCGAGTTGTCGTGCGCGGCGACCTGTGCCAAGCCGTGCGTGGACGTTTCGCCGACGGCGAAAGAGAAGGCTGCCTGCAACCAGGCGTGCCCGAAGGGCGGCACGTGTACGGGCCAGTGCACCGACTCCTGCAAGACGACCTGCACGGTGAAGTGTGCGGACAAAGCCGCTTGCCCGAAGCACACGGAGAGCAAAGACAAGCCGGCGTCGTGCGCGCACAAGGCGAATCCGCCGAAGAGCTGCCCGATGAAACCGGCCGATCCGGCCCCGAAGAAGTAGCGCGGCTTGTTTTGACGACAAGGCTGCCTCGCAGGAGGCAGCCTTTCTTGTTGGGGTGTGGGGGGTAGTGACCCGATGAGTTTGCTTGTTGCGCCGCGACCCCCGCCGGATGCGAGCATGTTTCCGGTGTAGCTACCTTCAGGGGGGAAAACAAAAAGTCGCTGTACAAGCGTGGTTTTCTAAGACTTACGGGGAAATGGGTTTGTTTTGTTATTTTTATGGGGACCCCATTTCTTTCCCTTCCCCTTATCGTGATGTCCGGCAAAGGAATAACTGCTGTTTGAGCAGGTTTTTTCAGTCTCTCGCGATACCAAAGTACCATCGTTTTTGCACCCTGTGTGAGAGGAGTCTTTACTAAAGGGGAGCCGGGCATTTTTTCCATCGAAGTGGTAGGGAAAGTGGGAGGGGGAGGCTCCGCCGGAACAGGATCGTTTCAGGGGAACCCACCTGGAAGGTGGGCCACCCGGCCGACCCTGGTCGCGGTTGGTCCGCTTTTCGTTTGGGAGGTTGGTTCACCGTGACCAAGGTCACGGGCACGGGCTATTCGTTTGGGAGGTTGGTTCACCGTGACCAAGGTCACGGGCACGGGGCCCGGAACAGGATCGTTTCACGGGAACCCACCTGGAAGGTTGGCCACCCGGCTGTCTCGCGGTTCGGTTTTCTGTGCAGCAGCATCTTCTCTCAACTTGCTTGATCATCCTCCCAAACCGTGCTGCCCCTTGCATATCGACGATCCCCCATACACCCCTAACCCGTTGCGCCACAACACCACAACCCTTCGTCAGAAACGGGCACGGGGGTTGCACGGATACCCGGCATGGACTGCTTTTTTGGCTCGTACGAAATCGGTGTCGACCCCGACGACAATATCAAAGCCGTCGTTACCTTCTCAATCCCTGATGTCGGCATCAAGTTCAAAGCGCCGTTCAACGGTGTCAATCCCGACCACTGTGATTTTGCGTCGCTACTGGCCCTGCTGGAGTTTATCGATTCCAACCAGAAGTATTTCAAAAACCACACCTACTCGATATTCGGAAACAACCGTCGGGTGATCGAACAGGTCAACGAGAAAGAGCAGGCGCCGTTGTCGTTTGCGCCGCTGATGGCCAAGGCGCGCAAGTATAAGCGCAAGTACCGCTTCTCGTTGGAGTGGGTTCCGACATCGCAAAACGACGCTTTCGACGACCTTTTGAATTGACCCGTATCGACCGGCCATGCTATACTACCGCATGGCGGTCGTCTCTCCCAATCAGTTAGCCAGCGATATTCAGGCGGGGAAGTTCAAGCCGTCGTATTATTTCTTCGGCGAGGAGGACTACCGTATCGCGGAGGCGGAGAAGTTTGTCGCCCGGCATTTCCTCCCGAACCGTCAGATGATCACCAACTATAGCCGAATCGACGGGCGCAGGACGCCGGTCGCCGATCTGCTGGCGGAGCTGCAGGCGCTTCCGATGCTCGGCGAGCGGCAGGTGATTGTCGTGATGTCTTTCCAGAGCTACCGGCCGGACGATATCGGGAAGGTGGCGAAGATGCTTACGCCGCCCGATCCGAACCGGATTGTGATTTTCTCGAGCCCATCGGACAAGATGCCCAAAGCCAAGTCGGCGTTTTTCCGTACGATATCGTCGCTGGTCGACGTGGTCGTGAAGTTCGATCGGTTGACGCCGGACGAGGCGGTCCGGACGTTTCGCAAGCTGCTGGCCGGGCACCAGATGTCGATTGAGGACGACGCGCTTCGGTTGTTCACCGAGATGATCGCAGGCAACCGCGGGGCTCTCGAGCGGGAGGCCGACAAACTGATCGAATACAAAGAGCGGACCGGCACCGTGACGATCGATGACATTCGGATGGTGTGTTCGGGGTTTGAGGTCTACGACGTTTTCAAGCTGGCCGATTATGTAGTCGACGGGGATCGGCGACAAGTCATGAAAATGCTGCATAGGCTGATGGCGGGCGGCGACGTGTCCGGCACGATTCTTTTCAGTCTCGGACAGCACTTCATTAACCTGTATCTGCTTCGGACCGGCGGGCAGCTTCCATCGAAGTATCGCTGGCTGGCCCGGAATATAGGTCCGCAGGCGCGGCGGTTCAGCGAGGAGCAGCTTGAGCGGTACATCATAAGAACCGCAGAGACCCAGTCGGATATGCGTCGCGGACGGGTTAAGGCCGAGGCGGCCATGGAGATGTTGGTGCTTTCGCTTCTGGAGAACCCGGGTCGGTGAGCGCAGATCCTCAAAAAAAGCAGGAAGAAACCGCCGCCGGGCCGGTACCAACGATGAGCAGCGGGGTCGAGCGGAAGCTGGTAGAGGCTGCCCAGAACGGCGATCAGCGGGCGTTCGGCCAGTTGATTCGGCTTCACCAGAAAAAGCTCTTGCGGTTTATCGCGTCGCTGGTCGGTTCAGTGGACCAGGCGGACGACATCGTTCAGGAGGCGTTCGTGCGGGCATGGCAGAATCTGAAATCCTTTCGCACCGAGTACGACTTTTACCCCTGGCTTTCGACGATCGCCCGGAACCTTGCCTACAATGAACTTCGGCGGCAGGAGAAGACGCAGTCGCTGGATCAGATGAAAGAGGGCGGCTTCAACCCGGTCGATACAGACCTCGGCCCGCTGGAGAAGATGATGAACGGCGAGATGCAGGAGCGATTCTACAAGGCGTTGTGGGCGATGCCGGTCTTGTACCGCTCGGTGTTCGTGTTGCGCCATTTCGAGAATATGGATTACGCCCAAATCGGCAGTTATCTGAAGATACCGCCCGGCACGGTGGACTCGCGCCTGTATCGGGCGCGACGGTACCTGATGGACGAGCTGAAGGATTTGCTGTAGAGAGCGTTTCGGAAGAACAAGAGAAGCGCAATGGATGAGTCGTATTTCAAAGATCGAATCTCGGGCTATTTCGATAAAAGCCTGCCGCCGGATGAATACCAGCTGGTCGACGATTACCTGAAGACATCGGCCGAAGGCCGAGCGCTGCTGGAGCGGATCGGTCGGCTGGATGAGTTCGTGCGCATGCACGGCGAGTTGTCGGTTGATGACGCATTTTTCGAGCGCCAGGCGCAGCGAATCGAAGCGCGGCTCGGTTTTGAGTCGGCCACTCCGGTCAATGTCGAGAAGGCGCCGGTGAGGAGGTGGGGCGGCCCGGCGTGGAGATGGGTCGGCGTGGCAGCATCGATAGCCGTCCTTGCCTTTATCGGATACCATCAACGGGACATTTTTGGTCCCGCCGACATCATCCCACCCTCGGATGCCGCACGGGAGATTCGGGGGGAGCGGGCGACGGATTCCGTCATGAGTGAGGGCCGCGATGTCCTGCAGAAGTCCGTGGGTGGCCCATCCGAGACTGAAGAGAGGACGGCCGACCACGAGGCGGCGACCGGTGACGCGATTGGGGAGGCCGGACGTGTGGCTTCGGGTAGTGAGGCCGATCGTATCGTCAGGAAGGAAATCGAGGCCACGCGCGACGAGACTCCGTCGGCGCCGCCAACCGTGATGTCACCACAGACGATTGAGCCTTCGCCGAAAACCGAGCCGCGGGCCAGCGAGGAGTCGGTGACGCGCGAGTTGTCGACACAGTCGGAAGCACCGGCGCCGGTAGTCCAGCGACCGTCGTCGGGCGCCACCCGGGCGCAGAGCGCTCCGGTGACGATGTCCGAAGAGACTGCGGAGGCCGTGGAGCCGATGGAGTTTTACGACCAGGCTCCGGCGGATACCGGCTTACTGGTACGCTATCGTTCAGAGCGGGAGCGGTTGATGGCTGAGATGAAAAAGGACAGCTCTCGGCTTCCCGGTCTCGACCGTGACCATTCCCCGGCGACCAGGTCACTGACGAACCGCTCGTCTGCCCCGGCGACGATCACGCCTTCGGTGGACGATCGCCCCGATCGATTGCTCGAGGCCTGCTACCAGATCGCGCGTCTCACGCCTGACGAGGCTGAGCGGACTGCCATGATCGGTCAAATCGAGGCGATGGCCAACGATTCGACTTCGACGGTCCGTTCCAAGGCCCGCCGCTATTTCGACGAACTTACCCGCAAATAGCCCTCTCGCCCGGGAAATCTCATACGCCCGGACAACTTTTCGCTGCCGGGCTCGTATACCAATCCAGAATCGGGGAGGCTCACGGGTTAGGAGAGGATCATGGAAAAGCGACTCTACCGGTCCAACAGCAGCACGATAATCGGCGGCGTATGCGGGGGGCTTGGGGAGTATTTCGAGGTTGATCCCGCGTTTATCCGGATACTGGCGGTTCTGTTGTTTTTCGCCAAGGGTATCGGGTTGCTGGCGTATATCGTGGCGTGGATAATCATCCCTCGTCGCCCGCTTGACATCGAGACTCCGAAGCCGGCGAACGGGGAGTATCGCTTCGCCAACTGGCACAAGTATATTCCGGGAATCGCGCTGATCGGACTCGGCGCGATTCTGCTCATGCGGAATTTCTGGTACTGGATTTCGTGGACGGAGATCTTTTCGGTGCTGCTTATCCTTGTTGGATTGTCGCTGATCCTGACGAGATACGCGGGCAAGAACGAACATGTGAAGACAGAGTTAAACGGTAACCATATGAATGGCTCAAACGGAGGGCCGGGCGCATGACTCCCGCACGGTTTCGCTGGGGGATGCTGTTGGTATTGCTAGGCACGCTCATCCTGCTGACCAATATCGGCGTCATTAATTACAATTTTCTGTGGGACCTGATGATCTGGTTTCCGATCGTATTGATCGCGATTGGTATCGAAAAGATCTTCACGCGTTCGCGGCTGGAGTTCATTTCCTACCTGACGACTGTTGCGCTTGTCGTCGCGGCCGTCTGGATCGCATTCGATGCATCGGGCAACGGTTCGGACACCAACTTCTTTTCGAGGACTAGTTTTGTTGAGGAGTTCGATCCCGAGGTGCAGCAGATAAGCGCCGTTCTCGATGTCGGCGACGGCGATCTGACGATTCGCGACGCGACCGGGGATATCGTCTATGCGCGGTTTGCGGAATTCACGAGGAAGCCGAAAGTCAGCTACGAGGTCAAAGAGGGCCGGGCGGTGGTGGAGTTTGTCGAAGACAAGGGTATTGTGCGCAGTCCCATATCGGTGAAGACCGACGAGTTTTCAGACTGGATCGTGAAGTTTTCGGACAAGACGCCGCTGGAGTTGACCTGCCGGGGCGACGGGTCGGACATGCATTTGAATATGGCCACCACACCGCTTCGCAGACTCGAGCTCGACGCACCGTCGACTATCGTCTACGTGAAGGTCGGCGAGCTCGAGCCGGAGGTGTCGATCTCGCTGTTCGGTACGGACGCCGACGTCAAGCTTCGCGTGCCGCGCACGGCCGGTTTGAAAGTGTTCGGGCAGGATTATGAGACGTTCCTCGAGAAGGTCGGGTTGATCCGCGAGGGAGATGTGTTCATTTCGGAAGGATTCGATACGCTGCAGCCGAAGATATCGGTCGATCTCGATGACCGCCTTCGGTCACTTTCCATAGACACCTACTAACGTTTCTTCCTCCAGTAGCGTTAGGACGAACCGGCCCCACTGCACCTCGGGGCCGGTTTAATTTTTGGGAGGGGACTGCACGTACCATGTGCAATCGTGCGAGGACGATAGTGATAATCTTGTAGGGGTGTTGGGGGGAGTCGACCCCACCCC